>NZ_DJUD01000013.1:45107-77146 GCF_002439405.1 Psychrobacter sp. UBA6291
ATTGAATTGAAGACACGCCCTAAAGCCAACCCACTAAAACGCTCTGAACAGTACATTCATTATTTATATCACCTGATACCAAAAGCGATGACCAAAGCGATGACTATAATTGACACGATGCAAGTAGATACCATGCCAAAAAACGCTAGGAATGACGATAAGTTGCAGGCAGAAAACATGAATGAAAATATGCCCGCTGCTCTGAAAGGTCGTCCGTCAATGTCTCATAGCCAGTCTGGATTTACCCTTATTGAGATTATGGTAGTGATTGTTATTTTGGCCATTCTTGCAGGCTTGGTGGTGCCAAAAGTGGTCGGGCAAAGTGATAAAGCGCGCGTCAAAACCACTGAAACGGCGCTAGCGACCGTATCCAATGCGCTTGATATGTACAAGGTTGATAATTCACGTTATCCGACGACGGCGCAAGGTTTAGAAGCCCTAACCACACCGCCAGCTGACGCCAAAAACTATCCCGATGGCGGTTATATCAAAGGTGGCTATCCGACCGATGGTTGGGAAAACGAGTTGCAATATGTCGCGCCAGGTAGCGAAGGTCGTCCTTATGATTTATTTTCATTAGGCGCTGATGGGCAGCAAGGCGGCGAAGGGCAAGATGCTGATATTTATGCTCAGTTGTAAGCTGCGATTTAAAGTGATTAGATTAAAGTGATTAGCGCTGAGCAACATAGCGTTTTCTAACACTTTACTGATTAAAGCGGCGTTAAAATATTCTAAATATCAACCAATAAAAGGCTTTATTGGTTGATATTTTTTATGAAAGCATAAAATAAATACTATGCCAGTAAGTACTATGCTAAATAGAAGTCCACACTATACGTTCAGCCTTTTTAATTAAAAGTCATTACAAACAGTTGTTAAAAGTAACCTTTAAAACCCGCTATCAAAGGTAGTTATTTATGTTTATCAAAACAGCCACCCCAGTTATCAATAAACGCCTTGCTAAAAAACCTCATCTATTGGCAATGGCGCTTATGAGCACCTCGTTGATGACAGGTTTATCAACAATTTCAATGAGCGCGCAGGCAGCAGGGCTTGGTGAATTGTTTGGCAATAACAATGCAGCACAATCGAAGTTCTTGCCAGTCGATAAAGCTTTTAAAGTAGATAGTATTACCAAAGCGACGTCTAAAGGCACGCAGTTATCGATTACCTTTGATATCACGCCCGGCCATTACGTTTATAAAGACAAGCTGATGCTAAGCTTTCCAAAGGGCATCAGTGCGACGCCATTTCGCTTTAGCCAGTCGCCAATTTCTATTAATGATCCTACCTTTGGGAAAGTGCCTGTTTTTACGCAAAAAAATATAATTGCTACCACCACCCTGAGTACCAATAATGGTAAAGGCGCCAAAAATGTACCCGTTGTCATCGGCTGGCAGGGCTGTGCTAAAGCGGGTTTATGCTATCCGCCAGAGAAAATTAAAACCACAGTCAATATTGGCACAGCTGGTAAATAAACAGCTCGTAAATAAATAATGATGTAAATAGACAAGTCCATACAGACAGTGAATTGGTCAATTCGAATTTTGGTAATAATAGGTAGCCCTTCATGTCCCTTAAGAGCGCAGAAAAGTCTCCGTCATTGACGCAAAATAAACCGTCAAAAAAATCTTGTCTGTTGGCGTTCGCTTTCAGCGCGGGTTCATTATTGACAGGGCTAGCAGCGACTGGGCTGACGGCCGTGCCAGTGGCATCGCAAGCGGCAGGATTGGGCGATTTATTTAGCAGTGATAAAAGCGCGACCCAACCGAAATTTTTGCCTGTTGATGAAGCGTTTCAAGTTAGCAGTAGCAGCAAACCGACCAATAATGGCACGCGCTTAGCCATTAACTTTGACATTACGCCTGAGCACTATGTTTATAAAGACCAAATTAAGCTAACGTTGCCTGCTGGCGTGAGCGCTGCACCTTTTAGCTTTAGCCAAAAGCCAGTCTCCATAGATGATCCGACCTTTGGTCAAGTATTGGTCTTTGACCAAGCCAATATGGTTGCTACTACCATTTTGAGTAGTAGTAATGGCAAGGCGATAAATAATGCCGCTGTAACGATAGGTTGGCAAGGCTGTGCCAAAGCGGGTCTATGCTATCCACCAGAGAAGATAAAAACCACAGTCAATATCGCTGCTGCGTCACAATCGGCAGCCAATAGTTCAAGTAGCATTGCTACAGTTTCTGCGAGCAATAACAGCAATGTAGAAACTGCGCAAGCATCTACAGAGGCGACTGATACTGATCGTCTTGCTACAGAGCAAACTACGCCAGATGACGAGGTGATTGATTATGCATTGTTAGATGACGAAGCGTTAGATGCAGAGCTTGGTGCAATCAATACCATCTCTGGAGCCGATGAAGAAGTGGTAGGCGATAATGTCACAAGTGAAGCAGCGAACAATAGCTCTGCAACAAACAATACCGTTGTTGGCGATAATGCGATGGATAGCGACCCTTTTGGCCTAGCGTCTCATCCATGGCTGGCATTGGCTTTGCTGTTTTTAGCAGGTTTGGGCTTGGCATTGACGCCTTGCGTCCTGCCCATGCTACCCATTGTGGCCAATATCGTCGCCCGTGAAGACAATCCCACGGTCAAACGCGGTGTTATTTTGACCAGCAGTTATGCTATTGGTGTCGCAACGGCTTATGGTATTTTGGGTGCGGTCATCGCTGTGTTTGGCGAATCCTTAGGCATTATCGGTTGGCTGCAAAACCCTATTATCTTGATTAGCTTTGCCATTGTCTTTGTCCTACTGGCGTTATATATGCTAGGTGTGTTTAGCATTCGTCTGCCAAGATTCATCAGTAGTAAAATGCAGGATCTAAGCCAAGCGGGGGATAGCAAACTTGGTAGTACGGGTGGCAGTTTAATTGCGGGATTCTTATCGGCGCTCGTGGTATCGCCTTGTGTTTCGGCACCCTTATTTGGGGCGCTGCTTGCTGTATCAACGATTGGAAGTCCGCTCCTTGGCTTTGCCGCTTTATTTATGCTCGGTTTTGGTTTATCAGCGCCGCTTATTTTAATCGGCGCGACCCAAGGTAAAATCATGCCAAAAGCGGGTGAGTGGATGAACTGGGTCAAGCAAGGCTTTGCTTTGTTGCTTTTTGCCGTGGCATTGCTATTAATTGAGCGCGTCTTTATCTCACCTGTGATGCTGATGGTTTGGGCGTTATGGTTTATGGTCGTGGCGATGTGGGCGTGGAGCTGGCTAGGCAAAGGTCGAATGTTGACCCAAGCATTAAGCTTAACCGCCGGTATTTGGGCGACGTGTTTAATCGTCGGCGCCGCCTTGGGTAATGATGATAGTTTACATCCGCTTGCCTCCCTAACTGCGGTTCCGGTGCTGCAGACAACTGCTGGTCAACCAGCCACCAGTAATGCAACCGATAAGACGGTGACGACGCTGGCTGAGCTAGACACTATTGTCGCCGCCAATCCTAAAGTGCTGGTCGATGTCACCGCCGAATGGTGCATAGAGTGCCGGATTATGGATAAAAACTTATTTCATAATCGTCCTGCGCAAATGCAAGATTGGCAATTGGTCAGACTTGATATCACAGAGACTACAGCGGATTCAAAAGCAATCTTAGCGCGTTATAAACTATTTGGTCCGCCAGCATTGCTGTATTATCAAGACGGGCGGTTGGTCAATCAACAAGTGGGTGAAATCGGGCGCGCAGAGTTTGAGCAAACCTTAACTGCGTTAAACTAATCGTTTAAATGTAGATAAATTCCACGTCATTTCTACTCATTAAAAAGCCAACTTCCTGTGATAGTAGGACGTTGGCTTTTTCAATCTTACTAAATAGCCTTTTTAACATAGACGCTAAATCCTTGGTTTAGCATTATTTATTACTACTTACTTTGCTACTTACCTTATTATTTACATCAGTATTTGCTCGCAATAACGCTAGTATAGTGCCCTTATTTTCATTACAATAAAGCAACATTGCGAAAGGCGCATTACCACAAGTAATAGCTACCTGACACGTCCATATTTATTGGTTTTCTTTGGTTTTCTTTGGTTTTTACTCTATTTTAGCAATCATGCTAATGGTTATATCAATTATCTCATAGACTCTGCTGGCGCTCATGCCAGTTAGATAAAGGACACTTATGTTTTCTCCTATTACGCCGCAGCGTCCCTCTTTAGCGCTTAACATAGCGGGCAAAAATAATAACAGTCAGCGGTCCAAATGCTATTTAAGCATGGCGGTTGGGACAGCGCTTGCTTGTTTTACCTTACAAGCCAACGCCGCTAATGGCGCTCAAAGCTATGAAGAGCTACCGGTAGAGAGTATCGCATTTGAGTATGATACTGATGAGGCGGCAAAAGTTGTCAATAAGCGCGTGGTCAATCCAAATGCAGCGGCTCAAAGCGACAAGGTTATTAGTAAAGAGTTTGTCGCCGAACAAGCAAGACTGTTTTATGAATGTACACAAGTACAAACCAGTGGCGCGCGTTTGGCTTGTTTTGATAAAGTTGCCGAGCAAGGCAAAACGCCGAGTTACACCACGACTAAACAACCAGTTGATTTGGCAAAAACCCTACAAAGTACCCTTGCTGGTAATCCGCAAGTTGTCCTAGTAGAGGAAAATACCACCATTTCTGCAAAAGGTAATGCGGCAAATAACGAAGTTGGTAATGGCGAAAGTTTGGATACGGTTGGACTGACGCAAAGGGAGGCGGAAGTATTAGAAAACGTCGGCGTCACCCAAGCTGATATTGAAAAATATACGCCGTTAAGTTTGGCTTATGATTTGGATAAAAACAGCGAGCGCGGTACCTGGACAGTCAGACCGCACCGACCAACTTATTTGCTACCGTTATTTTATACCTTTGATCCCAATTTAGGTCCAAGCACGCCGTCGCAAGATAAAGAAGAATTTACCTCTAACGACACCCGTAATACAGAGCTAAAGTTCCAGCTGTCATTAAAGACCAAAGTGATGGAAGATTTGTTTGATACCAGTGCCGATTTATGGTTTGGTTATACCCAAGAGTCGCACTGGCAGGTTTATAACGAAGACAACTCACGACCATTTCGCGCCACCGATTATCAGCCGGAGATATTTTTAACCCAGCCTGTCACAGCTGATCTGCCTTTTGGTGGCCGTCTGCGCATGTTAGGAGCGGGTGCGATTCACCACTCTAATGGGCAAGATGATCCTTTATCGCGCTCGTGGAACCGTGCTTATCTGATGGCAGGGGCAGAGTGGGGCAAATTGTCGGTCATACCGCGCCTATGGGCCCGCGTCAATAACGAAAGCTCTAGCAGCGAGGACAATCCGGATATTGAAGATTACATGGGCTATGGCGATATCAAATTTTTATATGATTTGCCAGAGCAGCAAAGCCTAAGTGGTACTTTGCGTTATAATCCAAGTACCAATAAGGGTGCTGCCCAAATCGACTATGTCTATCCATTATCCAAAAACATTAACGGCTATATTCAATTATTCCAAGGGTATGGCGAATCTATTATTGATTATAACCATGAAAATACTTCGATTGGTTTTGGTATCGTGCTAAATGACTGGAAAGGTTTTTAGGATAAATGCGCCGGTAGGTATCGATAGATGCGCCGTTTAGCGCCTTATCAAAGCGGACTATGGCTGGCAGAGTATGGAGACATACGCTGCCAGTTATGCCGTATTTATCGCAGTACACTGCAATCTCAACTGCCACAAAACCATTCCTCAGCAATTCCGCCTAATAATCACTCCTTTTTTACGAACCTACGTCAGCACATCAACAACCGTTTTGATAGTGGTTTGCTCTGCTCACATTGTCATCACAGTATCATCTGGCTACCCAAAACCTTCGAGGTTGATATCGCTGCGGGCACTGTTCTCTCTATTCAAGCAGCGACCTATTACGATTATCCAATACGCCAAGCTATTCGTGCTTTTAAGCATCATGAAGATATGACCAAGTTACCGTTATTGCTACATGTATTGCGTCAATTGCCTAGGCCGCACGGCTGTCATCAGGATAATAGTGTCATTGTTGCTATGCCGACAACCAATCAACGGCTTGTTAAACGCGGTTTTGACCCCGTTAGTATTCTAGCCGCGCAACTGTCTAAACACTGGCAAATTCCACTGTGGTACGGTGTAGAACGTATCGATAATACTGTCAGCCAGCAAGGCCTAACACGTGCTGAGCGCCTCAGTAATCTCAATAATGCTTTTGTGCTGACCGAAACCCCGCCAGTTAAACGTTTACTGCTGTTCGATGATGTCGCAACCACAGGCGCGAGCCTACAAGCGCTAGGCCGCGCTTTGTATCAACCTGCTACCAATACCGCCTCTGCGTCCTCATTGCCGACCAACCGCTACCACCTATCTGCCTATGCACTCGCTCATGGGAGTCAGTATCGTTAGTCATTTATAAAGTATTGACGGTACTTCTATAATGACTAATATGTTGCTAAGATGTTGCCTAACCGCTATATTATTAAATCAATATATATAAATTTGTTAGCTGATATTAATCGAAAGCTAGAATTGGTTTTTAAGTATCTGATTTAAAATATGTTTTTCTATAGCTGGTATGTGGTTTTATGGAATAAAAATTGCATGTTTTATAGTAAAGAATAAAAGAATGTGACCTCTCCCTACTGATTGGTAGTTAAATGTTTTAGCAGGTAAGAGTTACGAGGTCTTTTAGATTGACTACTGGCAAATGGATCGTTATGAGACAGACGGTAGACGTTATAAATAGGAATGTGATGTGAGAGTCTCTAAGAATAGCCTGTCGCCTACAATACAAATGAGAAACTCAGGGTTTACCTTGATTGAACTGATGGTAACGATTGCTGTGCTTGCTATTATTGTCGGTATCGCAGCCCCTAGTATCAGTACTCAGCTTGCCAATCAGCGCGTAAAGTCGACGACGGCTACACTAGCTAATGCCTTAAAAGAAGCAAAAGCTGAAAGCATTATTCGTCGGCAGAACGTTACTTTTACCTATAATAATAACGGTACAAATGCAGGAATTATCCATATTGGGAATATTTCCAGCTATAGCTATAGCGCAAAAAGCACTATCTCCGACTCTGAGTCCAAAAATCCTATTACCTTCGAACCGAGTAAGCGCGTTGAGTCAATTATTTACACTATTTGTGATGAGAATGCTGCTGCAACACCACGACAAGTGAGTGTGAGCAAGGTTGCCAATATTAGCATTAAGTCAGGAGGCACGTGTTAATGAAATACTCAATGCATGAACAGGGTATAGGTCTAGTTGAAGTACTTGTCGCCGTCTTATTATTATCTGTTGCAGTGTTGGGCTTTAGTGCTTTGCAAATGCGTGCAATAAGTGCAACCGATGAGAGCTTAGTTAGGACTAAGTCATTGACAGTCGTACGTAACTTGGCCGAGGTGATGCGGGCCTATCCTGAGGCTTATGTAAAAGACGGTAGCGGGCCTACCTTTGAGAGCATACTCTCGACAGAGTTTGCTGACCTATCAATCGCTGAGCGTGCCAAGGTAGTGCCAACCATACAGGCTGTGGTGAGCAGCTCAGCTACAGATACTGTGACTATCTCTCACGTAAAGACCAACCCTAATGGTAGTAAAACAACAGTTAGTAAAGTGGTTAGTGTGTTAGCCACTGGCGAAAACTGTCTATCAACTACTACCCAGACCGTAGGCGGTAAAAAACTACCCAAGCAGACCTGCACAATTAATGAGCTGGCGGCTCGTGATGCTCTTATGATAAAAAAACAAGCGGCCGACCAAGCAATTACAATTAATATTGAAACCTGTCCTGGTAGTGCCGCTAACGCTATTCAGCAACAGATGTGCGTGATTACTGCATGGAATGGTACTAAAGCGATCTTAGATGATAATGATGTCGATGCCTGTGCAAAGGCTAATGGTACTTATAAGACGAGCAGTAACTGCCTAATTTCGGAGGCCTACTAATGAGTACTCACGATATGAGTCGTTACCGTGCTAATTCATCAGGCTTTACGCTGATCGAGCTGATGATTTCTTTGGTGTTAGGGCTATTAATATCGGCTGCAGTCATGCAGGTCTATATCATTAGTACTCGTACTGCGACTGTACAACAAAGTGCGTCAGAGGTCCAAGACAGTGCTATATTTTCGCTACAAACGATTGAGGATCACATTCGCTTGGCAAACCTAGGTAACCCTATTAGTAACATTAAAGATACTACTAATCATGGCGGTATAGTGCTGACCACAGCGAATTTAGGAACAAGTAATACTACAGACGCCAAATACTTTACAGCGAGTGAAGATAGCGCAGGTTGGACAGGATTATCCAATATTACAGGGGTAGAAAGTGACCAATTGACTATACAATATAAGAACGTTACCTCGTCATCTCTATATGATTGTGAAGGCGCAGAAGTCCAAAAAGATAGTCCTGATTGGGTGGTTGAGCGCTATTTTGTTCGCAAAGCTACAGGTGGTGCGGATACTGATCTCGTATTGGCATGCGCGGCGGGTCGCGTTGATGAAGATGGGCAGATAATCACCGCATTTACTGGTGCAGGTGAGGTTATCATACCCGCAGTAGATCAATTCAAAGTGCTATTAGGAACGCTTGCCGATGTCTCGCAGCTGAGCTATTTACCTGCTAGCACCTACTTAGAGTTAACAGACAAGCCTGCGATAACTACGGTCAAGCTTGGCATGATAGTTCGTAGTGATACACCATTGATAGAAGACCCTGAAAGTAGTTTGCTTGCCGCAGATAAAGGCAAATTTACGATATTAGGTGCTGAACAGAAACTAAAAGCCGACAGTGTGAATAAAGTACGCTATCGGCGCAGTTATGAATCTACCGTCGTGCTGCGTAGCGCTCGTGTCATGTCTGTGACTGGACTGAAATCTAATGTCAAGTCCTAATAGGAGAGGCAATATGTCAAATAATCAGCGATATCAGTATCCAGTAACACTGTCATCTAATCAGCAAGGTGCCGTGCTTATTGTGGTATTGCTGTTTTTAGTTTTGATTATATTAGCAGGTGTCATCGCCGTAAAGCAAAGCACCACTGATCTGAAGCTATCAACCAGTGATCAAATCAATACATTACTGCTCCAGTCAGCCGATGATGCCAATCAAAATATAGAACAGAGTATGAATGGCAATAGCGATGCTGAAGCCTATGATGCGATGATAGCGCGTGGTGGGCCCTTTGGTCATTTTATCTTGACGGACTATAGTGTTGAGAACGAATATGTGTTTTGCTTTCGTCCACGCGATCAATTATTTAATATTAATAAAACCACCATCTTAACGCCAGATGGCACGATAACTAATACAGGCTACTGTGACACTACCAATCCAGATGATTATGTGAGTAGTCGCAATACCAGTATGACTCAGGTCAATGTCTCGCTCACGCCACCTAGTGCCGAAAACGAAGCTTTTGGAAGCTATACTATCGGTCAAGGTAGCGACTCGCTCGCGTCTAAAGCCTTTATGTTTGATATCAATAGCACGGCTGTATTACCTAGCTATGCAGATGTAGGTAATTGTTTTAAGCAAACCAGTAGATTACATACTGAGACGGATACTAAAAAAACTATTGGCGGCTGTATGGCTAAAGCTGGCGTACCAAGTACCGTTATCTATGAGATGGCTGAAGTCGAAAACCAATCACTCCGCACAGCGTGTATCGAGTTTGGTAAAGGCGGAGGACAACTGTTGTGTACACTGCCAGCCAGCTAATCATTACCCTGATTTTAATTTTGCAGCACCATATTTAGTAACATCCTACTTTGCAACACATATATAGAGCGTCATTGCTACTTTGTACTATCCAAATAAGGAATAGGTCATGAAACATAAAGCGAATCTAAGGTCTAATCGACAGTCATGGCCTATCAAGCTTTTAACCGCTACCATTATGCTTGGTATGACAGGCACGCTTGCGCAAGCTGATATCACTAGAAAGCCTATCGGTGATTTGGAGATTTATAAAGCCGCTAAACCCGGTACCGCGACTATTTTTATGATGCTCGATATCTCAGGCAGTATGGACCAAAGAAGTATTGCTAATGACTATACAGAGTTTTCTGGTTCTTGTAGCGAAAAAGAAATTAAATCAGACAAAATTAGTTTGGTTATCTATGAACGTACGCCTAAACTTGCTGCAGATGGCAGTATCATCAAAGATGATGATGGCAATACCATTATGGTGCCAGACCTTAGTAGAGTGAAACAAACAATAGATTATACTCCTGAGGGCTGTGAGAGTAAGAAAGTAATACGATTCTCTAGAATGGAGCGACTCAAGCTCGCACTTATCGAGCTCATCGCGGATAACGTCTATGACAACAAAGGTAACTTAAAAGATACAGGCACACTGGCCGATGATTATGCAATAGGGGTAGGCGCTTTTAGTTATAAAAGTGATGGGAGAACAGGTTATGTGTTATCTCCTACTAGGGTATTAAACGCTGACCAGCGCATCGAGCTGATTAATCAGATTAAAGGTTTAGTTGCGGATGGCGGTACTCCTACAGCGCCAGCTCTAGCAGAATCAGGGGCTTACATGATGGGTACGACTACTATCGGCGATGTCAAAGTTGTGGCTGAGCGTGAGTATTTTGGTAGTAAAATTTATTATCGTCGGTGTAATAGTAATGAAAGCACGCTCTCCTATGACGCAGAGTTAAAGATACATGTCTATAAGTGTAATAGCTGGCGTGATTGGTCAACAAGCTCAAGTGTACTACCTAGCTATAGTGCTGATTCTAATATTGACCATGCTGACGGCGGTCGAACTTATTTTGCAGGATACAATGGATACAGCGGTTTCGCTGCTTCAGTTGCGACGTCCAAAGAAATAAATACTGGCAAAAACGCTTATATATCGCCTCTTAACGATGATGAATGTAGCGGTAACGGTATCTACTTATTAACCGATGGTGAACCTTCTAACAATATTGCTGATTCCAACTCAATCGATATTATGAATAGGTCATTGACAGGCTCAAGCTTATCCATGAGTTCCTGTGATAATTCGGAAAGTAGTGGATTAAAAGGCAGTAGTAGTCAAGGCTGGGGCTGTATGGCAACGTACTCTCAGCTACTGCGTAACCCTGCCAATCCTGGTAAATTACCTATTAAAACAGCGACAGTCGGTTTCGGTAAGTCATTTGCTGGATTGACAGGAACGCGCAGCATCATTATCAATGGTAAGCAAAAAGAAGTGGTTGACTGTGAAAGCGGCAATGCAAAGAAAAATGCAGACGTTCGTAATTTGTGCAGACTCGGTGAGCGCAAAGGCGATAACGAAGTAAAAACCTTTGGTGATGGCGGTTTTTATTATACCGAAGAGTCGTCAGAGATTGCTGCTAGTGTTGTCGATTTTGCTTCAGGGTTGGTACAGATTATCAATACCGCACCCTCAGGAACTATTACTATTCCAGAAGATCCATACCGTGCATCAAACCAGCTACCCTATGCCTATCTTCCTATGCTCGACCCTGAGATCGTATCAGCCAACAGTATTTGGCGTGGCAATCTTAAAAAGTACAACTTGGATCAAGGTACGTTATTTGGAAAAAATAAAAGCAAGCTCTACAAAGATGTCGCAGGCGAGCTTGACGAAAACACCCAAGATGTCTGGCAGAAGGCTGACTTTGTAGCAGAAGGTAAGACCGCTAATAATAACATTGCAGCAGGCGGTGTCTATGCGCAGTTGCAAGCGCCAAGTAACGGCTTGGGCAGTGTGCGTACTATCTATGTCGAGGACTATACTTCAGCGAGTGACAAGACGCCTGTTTTGCGTAAGATCGGTGTCAATGGTAGCGGTAAGCCAGTTGGGTTTGATGCCTTGGTCGATACTGGAAACACTGGAGCCTACAGCCAAATAAACCAACGTAGATTGTTAAGCTTTTTAGGGTTTGATGGTGTTCTTACCAGTGACGGACAACCGACTACACCGCTGACCACGCCTACTAAAAACTTAACCCTCACTAAACCTACTAACGAGACCAAAGTGTTAGGGGGTGTGGTGCATTCTAAGCCTGAAGCGATATCTTATGGCTCGGCACTAGATGTCAAAGGTAATATCATCACGCCTCGCGAGGATTATGTGCTGTTTGGCTCTATGGATGGTGCATTGCATCTCGTCGATGCTGCAGATGGCAAAGAAGAAGTTGCTATCATCCCAAGGCAGATGCTGATTAATCAACCAGAGGCCTTAGTTGATGGTTCAACTAGACTTAATACTACTGAAGTTGGTAAGCCCTACTTTGGGGTGGATGCGCCGTGGTTGGTCAAGACCGACTACAATTACGACTTACCGAAAAAAAGAGTAACCGTCGATACTACATCGGGCAAAGGCATGTTCGCTTATGGTGGTCTGCGTATGGGCGGTGAAGCGCTCTATGGTATGAACATCACTAATAAATCGACACCTAAGATACTATTTACCATTACATCGCAAGGGGTCAGCTCCACGACTGCTGGCAAATCTGCAACCACAGGTTTTGAGCGTTTGGGTCAGATTTGGAGCAAACCCGTTGCTGCAAAAATACGCCTAACTAAAGGCTCTAGCACTACAAAGAACACCGCGCCAACTGATGTGCTGATATTCGGTGGTGGCTATGATATGCGTTACGAAGAGGATGATTATGTACCAACTAGCGCATCTCCTGCTCAAGGCAACGCTATCTATATGATTGATGCTAAGACAGGTGAGCTGATATGGTCAACCAGCAGCGCCGCTACATCAGGTAAAAATGTTAAAGCAGACAACATGATTAATAGTATCACGGGTGGTATTACCGTACTTGACCGCGATAATGATGGTCTGATGGACCACATCTATGCTGCTGACCTTGGCGGTCAAGTGTTCCGCGCTGATTTTGAGAACGCTCGTATTGAGCAGTTTGGCTTTGCAGCGGTCAATAGCTTTTCCAATAAAGGCGTGACGCGCATACTCAATGCTGCCCCAGCCGATAAAAAGCTTGCCTATCGCTTTTATGAGAGTCCAGTAGTGAGCTTTTTCCGTAGAGAGGGAGGACCTGATAACGGCAAACTCTTTGCGATGGTCAATGTCATCTCAGGTAACCGTAGCGCTCCACTATCCATACTGCGTGACAATAACGCTTATGCCAACCGCGTCTACGGCATCATTGATAATGATGTGACCCATGCAGACTTGTTTAAGGGAAGCTTTAGCAAAACGGTAGCCAATCTGACC
This sequence comes from Psychrobacter sp. UBA6291, assembly GCF_002439405.1. Taxonomy (NCBI): domain Bacteria; kingdom Pseudomonadati; phylum Pseudomonadota; class Gammaproteobacteria; order Moraxellales; family Moraxellaceae; genus Psychrobacter; species Psychrobacter sp. UBA6291. The sequence goes on from NZ_DJUD01000013.1 coordinate 58,318, forward strand.
GAAGACAAGTTGGTCAATTTAGGTGATGAGATTCCGAAGATAGCAAGTCAAACCACAGACGCCACCCGAAGAGCCAAAAAAGAAGCAGCCATTGCGGCGATGATAGGTAAGTCACAAAGTGGTGGAACCGCTGCGGTCCCAGCAAGCAAGAACGGCTGGTACTATCCGCTCACGCGCTTTGATGGCTATAACAACGTTAGATACAATAAAGGCATCGGCAATAGTGTGGTGATCAACAACCTACTCTACACCAGCGTCTATAACCCTGACAAAATATACGGCAATACGGCGAGCTGTACAGCTAAGATAACAGGCGGCTCTGAACGTCAAATATATTGTCTACCTTATGGTGTCTGTATGGAAGATACCTCTAAATCGGGAACAGGTGGCTTTGTTCCAGCCGGTCAAGGTATCCAAGAGTTGGCACTAGGGGCATATAATGCCGATAACACTGATGTCAAAGTGCTAATCGGCACAACTACTATCGCTGACCGAATCGAAGCAGCCAATCGTGCAAAATATGGTAAAGATTCTGTCAAAGATGAGAGTAATATTAAAGACTTGTATTCAGGAACGGACAAGGCCACTCAAGACAATGGTGATGGCTCAGCGGTTGAGTACCTATTTAATGAGCGCTATACCTTGCAGCCAAAAGCATGGTACGAGCGTAAGTAGCCGCTATCGTTATAGTTACACTTTTGCTAAGTATCGTAGCCATGATTATCAATGCCATTATGCCAATGGCATTGATAATGAGATAACCCATGACGACACTTATCTTTTATGCTATATAGGACATCGCCCATGACCGCTGTATCGCTGACCACCCGACATAGCAATCGCGGCTTTACGCTAATAGAGCTAATGATTGTCATCAGTATCATCGCCATCTTAGCTGCTATCGCCACTCCCAGTTATCGCCGATATGTGATACTCAATGCTGAGCGTGATGTCCAAGCTAAGATGCAACAACTTCAAATAGAGCTGGAGCAATGGCGGGCGAAATCTATGACTTATCAAGGGTTTGAGCCAAGAAAGATCAGTAGTACCAATGTGGTCACTTACGGTTATGATGAGACGGATGACACTACTGTATATGTGCCACGAGGTAGCAATGCAAGCAATTATCGTTATAAGGTTACGCTGGTTGATGGAGGGGATACCAGTGCATCGCTCAACTCTGGCGGATTGACCGCGGTAGGTCGGTCATGGAGGATGCTTGCTGTTCCCAATAGCTCAGGTATCACTAAAGGTGCTAGTACCATATTACTGACGAGCAGCGGTATACGCTGTGCACATAAAACCAATGAGATAGAAATTGACGATGATGACTGCGGTAACAATGAGGAAGTTTGGTGATGATGATAAATACAAGTCAAGATAGAGCAGTCAATATATCAGTATCGCAGCAAGGCTTTACTCTGGTTGAGGTAATGATCGTCGTCGCTATCATTGGTATTCTTGCAGCGATATCTTATCCCAGCTATCAGCGTTATGTCATCAAAACTAAACGAGTGGACATGATGAGCGAGATGCAAAATATCGCTTCAGAGATAGAAAGTCGTAAACTAGCGCAAGGTAGTTATAGTGCGATTAGTGCAGGTGTCAAAACAGATTTTTCTACTGCATACCCAAGGCAGGGCACTGCGCTATATGATGTGACCATAACCGATCCACTTGTTGCTAAGTGGACAATTATTGCCAGTCCTAAGACAGGTACACAGATGGCAAGCGATGGTAATCTGAGTCTTAATTATCAAGGAGTGAAATGCCGAACAACGATTACTCCTTGTACAGGTGAGAACTGGAACTAATGCCAATAACAGCCATATAAATTCCATTTGACAAAAAATGTCAGTTATCTTTACCTTTCGTTACTCATGATAGGCGGACTGACAATTTTTAGTGGCTTGGGCGTAACATTTAAGGTTAGATAAAATAAAAGCAGAGAACGGTTAATAATAAATTGCGATGATAATTAGATATTTAGCTGAAAAGATAAAGATGACCATAATTTTGGCATGGTAAATGTTTTATGATATTCATCCAAAGCATAACTCTTTTGTAGTGCAGTGACTATAGCCGCGAACATAGACGAGCAAAGTTTTCTAACATATTTGTTCCACCTACTCCATTACAAGTAGAAACATTAATATTGCTAGTTAGCACTTTGACACGCCAATCTTATAATACCTTAATGATGAGTATCTCGCCCTCTTTAGATATATTTCGAACAAAAATCATCTTTTGAGCTTCAGATTCATACTTAGAGACAGGGTTAACGTAAGAGAATAGAGAGTTGATATTTGAATCTCCATTAATAATGATACCGTGGCACTTGAAGCTGGACGTAAACGAGGTTCGATCAAGAAGAGCCGTCATGCTGCAGTGGTGGAGGCAATTGAGCTGGCAGTGAGGGAAGTAGGGAAAAATGTTCTTTCGCCTACACAACAGATTGAAAAAACTAAAAGCAAGACTACGATAGTTAAAACTGATTATGAACAGTTAAAAGAGGATTATGAAAAACTGCTGGAAAACTGTAATTCGCTGCTGTTGGAAAATTTCGAGTTAAAACAAAAAGCACATCTTTAAAAGATGTGCTTTATTTTTTCAATTCTAATATTTTAGTCAGTAGAAGTAGTTGGACAAGCAGATGTTTCGTATTTTTTCAATACGTCAGAAGCACAAGTCCAAGTACCTGTAGCTGCATCACGTGTCCAAACTACTGTATCTCCAGCAACTGCAGGTGCTGCGCTGAAGCCTAAAGTACCTGTAATTGTTGAGTTAGTAGTTGCATTAGCACCAATAGAAGCAGCAGGCACCCCAGCTTTACCCGTAACTGCGCCATTAGTTCCATTTAGCCCACCTGTAGTTTGGGCTGTAAGGATATTTGAACCTGTAGCACCAAAATCACAAGCAGTTGTAGCCTTACCATCTAAAATACAAGTATCTAAAGCTGTTTTCAAACCAGCTGCTTCACTTACAGCACGAGTCACTTGTGACTTCGCAGTATAAGTTTGATATTGCGGAATCGCAATCGCAGCCAAAATACCAATAATAGCGACAACTATCATCAGCTCGATCAATGTAAAGCCTTTTTGAGCGTTCATAACATTCTCCACAAATGTTTTGTTAATTTATTTATAAGCTTTGTAAGCTAGTTTATATATTGCACAAAGTGTGCCAAAGCATATTATCTAATTATTCTGCATAAAATCAATACATTTGTTAGTAGATTAAGAAATGTAAAAAAACATATGGTAAGTTTGTGTAACTAAGTGACAAAAAATGTCATTTTTTGGGTCTTCTTGAGAGGTCGCAATGAAACAACCAGCGTAGGCTGGGCTTTTAGCCCAGCTCAAATCATGCAAAGTTATCATGCTGGGCTAAAGCCACAGCCTACGAGATACGAATTGGAGTTAGGTTATAAATAAAAAGGCTGAGCCAAAAGCCCAGCCTACATAGTATCCAAAGTATCAGTTGTTGCCTACTTCTCTAAATACTGAATCTTACCTTCGACGCCGTCCCACTTCGCCGCTTCTGGCAGCTGACCTTTCATCTCAGTGATGTTTGGCCATTTTTGCGCCAGCTCCTCGTTCAATTGAATAAACACTTCTTGCCCTTTTGGCACTTCATCTTCTGAAAATATCGCATTGGCGGGGCATTCTGGCTCACACAGCGCGCAGTCGATGCACTCATCAGGGTCGATGGCGAGGAAGTTGGGGCCTTCATAAAAGCAATCCACAGGGCAGACTTCCACACAGTCGGTGTATTTGCAAAGAATGCAGTTATCGGTAACGACAAAGGTCATAGTGGTCTACCTGTTATTGGGTTGAGGCTATATAAAATAGCTGTAAAATAAAGCATATTTTAGCGCTTTTACCCCTATTTGACAAATCCCTTTACTGACCCATGATTTTCTTAAGATGATACAGCAGATCATGCGCCTGCTTTGGCGTTAGATCATCAGGGTTAATTGCGGCAAGCTCCTCTTGCAGACTAAGCATTTGATTTTTCTCAAAAATATCATTACTGTTTTGGGGGCGTTGCGCGCTGATGACGGCTGAGTTTTCGCCATCCTTGCCGCTCGATGACTGGCTTTTATCCGTTACCGACTTAGCTAAGTCATTTTTATCATCAATGGCTTTGACACTTTCAGTTTTTAAATTATCTACTAAATACCGCTTAGCATCATTTAATACTCGTGTTGGAATTCCCGCCATTTTTGCCACATGCAGACCAAAGCTAGAGCTTGCCGCGCCGTCCTTAATTTGATGCAGTAGTAGCAGTTGACCATCGACTTCACTGGCGGCGACATGCACATTGCGGATGCTGGCTGCTTGGGCGGCATGATGGCTGGCGTGTTGGTTGACCAATTGCGTCAATTCAAAATAATGGGTGGCAAATAAGGTCAGGCAGCCGATCTCAAGCAGCCTGTTGACGCAGGCGTGGGCGATGGCCAGCCCGTCAGTGGTTGCCGTGCCGCGGCCGACCTCATCCATCAGTACCAGTGATTTGTTGGTCGCTTGATTAAGGATATTGGCGGTTTCAATCATCTCAACCATAAAGGTAGATTTGCCACCTGCCAAATCATCAGCCGAGCCAATTCGGGTAAAGATTCGGTCGATATCACCAATTCGCGCACTTGCCGCTGGGACAAAGCTGCCACAGTGGGCGAGTAGCACAATCAAGGCTGTCTGGCGCATATAGGTGGATTTTCCGCCCATATTGGGACCGGTAATCATCAGCAGGCGCTCAGGATGAGCCTCACTGCCAAGCGCACAGTCATTGGCGACAAACTGGCTATGGTAATTGGCGCTACTTTGATGACTGTCATTGCTAGTATGTAGTGGGTTTAATGCCGCTTCAACGACGACGTGGCGGCCTTGCTGGATGTCGATACTGCTCTGGTCGATACTGGTTTGGCTGCCGTTTTTTGTCAAACCGTCATCGTTTGCGTCGTTAGTCATAACTGGACGCTGCCAGTGGTAGGTGATGGCAAGCTGGGCCCAATTGCTAAGGACATCTATTTGTGCGATAGCCGCGCTAAGCTGTTGCAGTTCGGCTAAGTGACTTCCTAATCTGGCTAACAGCTCATGATATAGCTGCTTTTCACGTGCCAGCGCCAGGCTTTGGGCGCTGAGATACTCGGTCTCGACTGCTTTTAGTGCATCGGTGATAAAGCGCTCGCTACTTTTGAGCGTTTGCCGACGGATAAAATGGTTAGGGGCGTTTTGTGCCTGCATTTTGGGCAGCTCAAAATAAAAGCCACTAACCTTGTTAAAACCGACTTTTAAGCTGGGCAGATTATTGGCTTCACGCTCGCGAGCCATCATCTCATCCAATGTCGATTGAATGTTGTCATGAAGATGGGTTAAGCGATCAAATTCGCTATCATAGCCTGCCGCAAGCATGCCGCCATCACGGATATGGGCAGGCGGCTCGGCAATAATAGCGCGCTCAATCAGCTCGGCGACGGATTGCACTGCAGGTAACTGCTCGGGTAATTGCTGCATCAACATGGGCAATAGTCCTGATTGCTTATCGCTGATTCCTGACGCCGTCAGTAGCTTGCTAAGCTGGGCGCTACTGTTGATACCATCAGCCAGTTTTCGCAAATCACGTGGTTTGGCACTCATCAGACCAATTCGGCTGGTGATGCGCTCGATATCACCGATGGTGTTTAGAGTGTCGCGTAAATCACTGACTAATGAGCTACTTACTAAATTTTGTACAGCTGAGATCGTTTGGTTGTCCTTATTTAGCAATCTATCTATCGCATCTAAGCGTAGATTAATCCGCTCATGTTGCCGTAGTGGCCGCTTCATTTGCTGAACCAATAATCGCCTTCCCATCGGTGTTTGACAATGATTGACGACCGATATTAAAGACGTTCCATTGCTGCTTACTGGCGTAAATAACTCAAGATTTTGCTGACTATTGGCATCAATAATTAAATAGTCATCGCTATATTCGACGATAAGTTGATTCAGCTGTGGTATATGGCGCTGCTGGGTTTGTCGGGCATAATGAATCAGCGCCGCACAGCTAGATTGAGCAAGTGGCGTGTCGCTAATACCAAGTCCATCAAGACGTTGTACGTCAAACTGTTGACAAAGAGTTTCATTGGCATGCTGACGATGAAAATCATTGGCCGCCACTTCGATAATAGGGCAGTCGAGGTGTTGCCGAAGCCACAATGACCAGTTTTCTCCAGTTTGCTCGTTCAGCGCTTCGCTGATGATACATTCACTGGGCGCAAAGCGTGCCAGCACTGTCAGCATTTGGGCTTGTAAGTCTTCGATATTGTTATGGTTGTTATTATAGCTGGCGTTTACTGTCTGCGTTGTTAGGGTTCCTGCTGCCAAATCCATTTGGCTAATGGCAGCTTGCAAAAGTTGCTTGCTATTCGCTTTAGGAGTTTCGATATCAATCGCAACGACGGTTGGCGTATGATTGGGCGCAATGAGCGCATCATCGGTAATAGTGCCTGCAGTTAATGTCTTGACCACTTCGCGGCGCATGATGCTGCCCGAAGCCGATTTGCTGTTGTCTTTTTTTTGCTTCTCGCCCATGGTCGGTGCGTTTAGCGGATTGCTCGGCGCAGCATCGTCAATTTGCTCACAGACCACCACCGTTTGCCCAGCGGCAATCAGCCGTGCCATATAGCTGTCAGCGGCATGAAACGGCACGCCTGCCATGGCAATGGTGTTACCGGCTTTATCGGTTCCGCGACGGGTGAGGGTGATGTCAAGAATTTGCGCTGCACGTTTGGCGTCCTCAAAAAATAACTCATAAAAATCACCCATCCGGTACAGCAATAACGCTTGTGGATAGTTGGCTTTCATGGTCAGATATTGCACCATCATTGGCGTATGGTCGGCCAAATTGTATATAGCGTCGCCGATTAGCAACTGATCGTTATTTAAATGCTCAGTTTTTACGTGCTCTGATTTTAAGTGCTCAGCGTTTAAAGGTTCAGATGTATCAAATGTTAGAGCGTTAGGGTTTTTCGCGGAAGGTTTTACGGTCATGCAGAATCTCTTATGATGCTTAAATGGGTTTGCTTAGACACAATGGCTGTTTTTTAGAATAAATTAGCGGTGAATGCTGTCAGATAGTTACGTTTATGAATGGCGCGAAAAAGCTGTTAAATTAAGGATATAAGCGCTATTTTAACACGTTCAGCGACCTTTTTACGTCGGCAAATATCTACTCGCTGCCCTTGTATCCATCGGCGTCATAACCATATATAATGACGGCACACTTAATTGGGCGATACTTCATTAAGCGACTCATCATTAGGCAGTACCTTATTATTGCGTGCTTTGTTAATCCGTATTTTGACAATCAGTGCGTTATTTAAAAGTACTTAGTCGGTGATGGCTGTGATGATTGTAATGACCAAGCGGCAGTATATAAAGCCTTGGCAATGCGCACTAATTATCGAATATTTCCATAGGTCAAAAATTATGTTATCAAAGATTATAGGCAGTGTCGTTGGCACCAAAAATGACCGCGAACTCAAGCGCATGCGCCGCGTGGTCAGCAAAATCAACGCATATGAGGCTGACATTCAAGCCCTGTCTGATGAGCAATTACAACAAAAAACCGCAGAATTTAAAGAAAGGCACCAAAACGGTGAAAGCTTAGACGCCTTATTACCAGAAGCGTTTGCCGTCTGCCGCGAAGCCTCCTTACGCGTCAATGGCATGCGCCACTACGACGTGCAGCTTATCGGCGGTATCACCTTGCACGAAGGCAAAATCGCTGAGATGAAAACCGGTGAGGGTAAAACCTTAATGGGTACCTTGGCGATGTATCTCAATGCCATTAGTGGCAAAGGCGTGCATTTGGTTACGGTCAACGATTATTTGGCGGCGCGTGATGCCGAGCTAAACCGTCCCTTGTTTGGCTTTTTGGGTATGACGGTTGGCGTTATTTATTCGCAGCAGCCACCGCAAGAAAAAATCGACGCTTATCAAGCGGATATCACCTACGGTACCAATAACGAATATGGTTTTGATTATCTGCGCGATAACATGGTCTTTAGCTTAGCTGAGAAAAAACAGCGTCCGCTAAACTATTGTATTATTGATGAAATCGACTCTATCTTAATCGATGAAGCACGTACGCCGCTGATTATTTCGGGTCAAGCAGAAGATTCATCACGCATGTATGCGCTGATTAATACCATTATCCCGCGGCTTAAACGCTCAAAAGATGAAGAAGCCAATAAGAATAACGAAGACGAAGATTTTTGGATTGATGAAAAAAATCGTCAAATCGAAATCAGCGAAAAAGGCTATGAGAAAATTGAGCGCTTCTTAATCGAAGTCGGCGAGCTTGGCGAAAACGAAAGTTTATATAGCCCGAGTCGTTTACCGCTATTGGCTCACGTACAAGCGGCTATCCGTGCCCATCATGTGTTTGTCAAAAACGTTCATTATATCGTTGATGACGGCGAAGTGATTATCGTAGATGAAAACACTGGTCGTACTATGCCGGGTCGCCGCTGGTCAGAAGGCTTGCACCAAGCGGTAGAGGCCAAAGAAAACGTCGAGATTCAAGCAGAGAACCAAACGCTTGCGACGACGACTTTCCAGAACTATTTCCGTCTCTATGACAAACTATCCGGTATGACGGGCACGGCTGATACTGAAGCAGCAGAGTTTAAATCAACGTATGATTTAGACGTCATCGTGATTCCAACGCACGAGCCGATTGCGCGTATCGACATGGATGACCAAATTTTCTTAACCAAGTTAGGGAAATACAAAGGTATTATCCGCGAGATTAAAGAGATTCAAGCCAAAGGTGCGCCGGTCTTAGTTGGTACGGCGACGATTGAGGCCAGTGAAGAGTTGTCTTATCTGCTCGATCAAGAAGGCATCAAGCATAATGTCCTAAACGCCAAGCAGCACGAGCGTGAGGCAGAAATTATCGCTCAGGCAGGTAGTCCCAAAGCGGTGACCATCGCCACCAATATGGCAGGTCGTGGTACCGATATTATCTTGGGCGGTAACTGGCAGTCGTTTATCGAAGATATTGATGCAGTCAGTCCGGAAGAGATGGCGCGCCTAAAAGCAGAATGGCAGGTCAAGCATGATCAAGTCGTTGCGGCAGGTGGTCTACATATCATTGGTTCTGAGCGTCATGAATCACGCCGTATCGATAACCAGCTGCGTGGTCGAGCCGGTCGTCAAGGTGACCCTGGCATGTCGCGCTTTTTCTTATCGCTTGAAGATGATTTGATGCGTATCTTCGCCGGTGATCGCGTCGTCAATATGATGCGGGCGATGGGTCTAAAAGAAGACGAAGCCATCGAGCATAAAATGGTTTCAAAATCGATTGAAAATGCGCAAGGTAAAGTCGAAAGCCGCGATTTTGATGCCCGTAAAAACCTATTGAAATATGATGATGTCGCCAATGAGCAGCGTAAAGTTATCTATGGTCAGCGCGATGACTTGCTGGCAGAGATGGACTTATTGGAAGCCATCGAAGTCATGCATCATGAAGTCTACAACGCCATGATTGATCAGTTTATCCCGCTAGGCTCTATTGATGATCAGTGGAATATCGACGGCTTAGAAGATGAGCTTGAAGATGAGTTTAAAATTTCCATGCCGATTAACGATTGGCTGGATGAAGACCGCCGCCTAGATGAAGAAGGCTTACGTGCCAAAATCATCCAAACGGCATTGGATCGCTATCATGCGCGCCGTGAGCAAATGGGCGAAAAAGATGCCGCCCAACTTGAGCGTCATTTTATGCTACAAAGTTTGGATAAGCACTGGAAAGAGCATTTAACCCAAATGGATCAGCTACGTAAAGGTATCCATCTGCGCGGTTATGCACAAAAAAATCCTGAGCAAGAATATAAGCGTGAATCGTTTGAGCTGTTCCAAATGATGCTTGGTGCGATTAAATCTGAAACCGTACAAGATTTATCACGCGTGCATATCCCAACCAAAGAAGAATTAGAAGCGTTAGAAGCTCAGCAGCGTGAAAATGCCGCGCACATGCAAATGCAGTTTGAGCACAGTGATATCGACAATATGGATGGCGGCGTAGAGCGATCAGCGGCGCAAAACCGTAGCGTTGCTGCTGGCGTAACAGCAGGGTCTATCGCGGGCAGTGGTAGCAACAATGCCAGTGAGCCTGACCCATACGCTGGGATGAATATAAGCCGTAACGCGCCATGTCCTTGTGGTTCAGGCCTAAAGTATAAACAATGTCACGGTAAAATCTAAATATTGATAATCAAAAATTGTTAAGCTATGATAAAAAGTCCCTGTCTTATTTAGATAGGGACTTTTTTATAGCGATAAGATTTATAGCCATAAGAATTTCGATAGGAAAAATTATTCTAGCAGTATCTTTTACTTTTAATCTTTAGCGTTTTTAAGTTAGTTTGGCTCTGTTAATATTTTGACTGTGTTAACAAATGGTCTAACTATTAAGAATATAAAAGTAACAGCAATTTTGCAGTGGTTAATTACAAATTCAGCATAGGCGTGAATTTACATACAGGCTATAGTATTTAACATATTTTTTTGGAGAGTGTCATGAATATAGAATTATTAAAACAATTTCGTACCTCTGTCGTTGTTACAGGTCTGCTCGCTGGCGCGATGACAATTAGTGCTTGTCAACAACAGCAAGAGCCAGAACCAAGTCTAGAAGACAGCATCAGTGAAGAGCAATCGGTGCCTATGTCCGCTGAGCCTGCCGAGCCAAGTGATGTGGTGGTAGATGCGCCAGTCAGCGATGTGGAGGAGGATACCGTAGCGTCTGTTAATTCTGGCGTCAAGCAAATGAGCTACTCATGTTCACCGGCACTAGCCGTTGAAGCGACTTACAAAGACGCTGACAAACAAGTGATTCTTGAGACTGCTCAAGGTACAGTAACTCTGACCAAAACCAATGATGCGACCAACCCTGAAGTCTTTAATCTAGATACAGCGTTTGACGGTGGTGAAGGCTTTATCCAGTGGCGCGTGGCGCACGAAGATCGTGAAACTGGCGTGATGCGTACTGCTGGTGCCGATTCAGAAAACGTCAGTACTTATGAATGTAAAACATCACCAGCGTCTGAAAATAAAACGGCAGAAACAGCCGCCTAACAACAAATACCTCGCATAAAAAAAGCAACGTTAACGTTGCTTTTTTTTGGTTTGGTCTTACGACTGCTTACAAAAACGCTTTATGCTTTATCAGCCCATTTCTTATAAACGCTATTTTTTATCAGCGGCATTGCTGTGTTGCTCATGGGCTAGATAACCTTCTTCATGAACGTCTAGCTCTTCGTGTTGGAGCGCTACTTGAATGCTATCGGTATGGGTATGCGTGGTTTTATTAATCTCTATTTCTTGAATGACGTGAGTGTCTTTGGTAATCGTCGCTACCTGACGCGATAAGACAATCTCAATCGGCGCTTCACCAATCTCAACCTGTTTACCATTGATGGTCACGACTGCTTTACTATCTAGCGACGGCTCAACATGACGCAATATGTCCTTATCATCATAATCACCTGATAGTAAATCCTGACTCTGTACGTCTTGATAGTCGGTACGCACGGTAATATATTCTTCTACCAGCTCAATAGGCACCTTAATGGTTTTGGTGCGTCTGTGCTTAGTTACTGTGACCTTGCCAACATCCAAGCGTTCTTTGTTAATGACAGGACGCTCTTCTAATAATTCTAAATAGCCACCATTGCCTGTATCGGTTTGATGGTTTGCTAAATTAGTAGATAAATTATTTGCTAAGCCTTGTTGTGTACTGCTTGACACAGTTTGCTGCTGATTAGTATTGGATAAATCGGTAGCGGACAAATCTGGCGCAGGCAATTTGTTCTCACCGCTATGATTGGCAATTTGCTCTAAATGCGAAGTAGGATTAGGGGCGTTTGCCAAGGATGAGCGTGGATGCGTTTGTTGTGGGTCAATTTTTTTGTCGTCGTTAATCATGGTAGTGCTCCTTAAATGGTGAGGCAGCTTAAAAAGAGGTATAAAAAAAGACCAGAGGCAAGCTCTGGTCTTAGTTACTGAGCTTGTCACTCAGCTGCTCATTACTATCGCGCGATGCATAGCTAACTGTTGTTTTTCTAATTATTATTTCTTATCATCAATTGCTAAGAAATCTTCCTTAAGAATTATGCAAAGTGCGCAAGTATGGCGTATTACATACCACGAGCGCGGCGGACATCTTCGGCAGTGATATCATCGCGGTCAAAAAGGTTACCTTCGCGGTCAACCACATTACCATCACCATCGATATCTAATTCTTCACGTTGAATGGTTTCAGCAATAGTTTCAGTATGACGTTCGGTAGTTTTACCGACATTTACTTCTTCAGCGACATAGGTTTCTTTATTCACACGTGCACGTTCTGCTTCTAGTTCAACTTCGACCGTTTGATTGCCATCTACATCACCAATGCGGCGGTCTGTTGGACGATCTACATTGGTACGTTGGATATTGGCATGCTCTTCTTCAAGGTCAACATTGACATTACGCTCTTCGGTAACGACATGCTTACCAACTTTTACTAAACCTGCAACGATGCGGTCTTTATTCACTGTCAAACGCTCTTCTAGTAGCTCTAGCGTGTTTGGCGCATTATACGCATGGTCGGCAATCTCCATACGCTCTGCTTCTGGTACAGTATCAGCAGCGAATGATTGACGATCTTTTTCGTACTGCTCTTTATAGCTGTACTGGTAATCGTGATCATAGACTTCCATCGCTTCTACTTGTGCTTGCGTTAAACTATCAAAGAAGACGTCGTCACCGACGATACGAGCGAGACCTGCTGGCACGAGAACTTCTTTTGAGCTGAACCAGCCGCCTGCATCAACGATTAAATAACGAATACGACCAGTGGTATCTTCTACTAGCGCGCCTTCGATTTTGCCGATTTTTTCTTCATTGACACCATAAGCAGTTTTACCAGTTGGATCATAATAGTCATCACCAATTAGGTCACGGTGAGTTGCTTGGATATCTCTTAAACGAATTAGTTGGCTCATTATTGTCTTCCTTTTTTATGAGTAAATTTATTTGATTGGTTTAATAATTATTTTTTATAAAATAGCAATACAGTAAAAATTTGCGTTGCTAAAAAACTGTCGTCTATTTCTTTTGAACTTGTTTAAGCTTAGATTTTATAAATCAACAAGATTAGATGAAGAACATATTTCCATGGTTATTAATAGAATCTCGCTATCATTAAGGACTAGCTATCGTTAATAAGCAGCCTCTCCATCAACTTGTTATTATCGTAGCAGCAGGTTTTTCGATACGATATATGAGCAAGGTAGCAAAGTGTGCGCTTGAGGTAATTGCGTGTAATAGGCTGTAAATGACGCCATTACTATATAAAATTAAGTTAAGGCTTTCTTACAGTGATGCACCGCTTTGCGGTATTTGTCATTTTTAGGTATAAAAAAACCGCACAGCTAGTAGCTATGCGGTTTTAAATTTTTCAGAAAACTGCTTAAACTTTAAATTAGAACTTCGATTTTAAAAGCTCAAACGCTGACTTCGCTTAAAATTAAGCCAGTTCAATAGCAACGGCAACGGCTTCACCGCCACCGATACATAAGGTTGCAACGCCTTTTTTACCGCCAGTACGTTTAAGCGAGTTGATAAGGGTGATTAAGATACGCGCGCCAGAGCAGCCAACTGGATGGCCAAGGGCACAAGCGCCGCCTTCGACGTTAACTTTAGCGTGGTCGATTTTAAGCTCATCCATCGCAGCCATGGTCACCATCGCAAACGCTTCGTTGATTTCCCATAAATCAACGTCTGCAATTGACCAGCCAGCCTTGTCCAAAACTTTTTCGATCGCGCCAATCGGAGCAATGGTGAACTCGCTTGGATGACGCGAGTTGGAGGCGGTGGCAACAATACGTGCTTGATAATCCAAACCTTCGGCTTTAGCTTGTGATTCTTTCATCATCACAACCGCCGCCGCGCCGTCTGAGATTGAGCTGGCGTTTGCCGCTGTAATCGTGCCTTCTTTTGCAAAAGCAGGGCGCAGGGTAGGAATGCGCTCAGCATTGGCAAGTGCAGGCTGCTCGTCAGTATCAACCGTTTGCTCGCCTTTACGCGATTTGAAAGTGACAGGCTCGATTTCATCTTTAAAATGGTCGTCTTTAATCGCTGTCAATGCACGGTTTAGCGATTCAATAGCAAATTCGTCCATTTGCTCACGGCTATAGCCTTTTTCATCGGCCATTTCTTGCGCGAACTGCCCCATTAATTTGCCGGTTTCGGCATCTTCTAGACCGTCTAAGAACATATGGTCTTTGACTTCTTTATGACCCATACGGTAACCACCGCGTGACCCTGGCATGATGTAAGGGGCATTGGTCATTGATTCCATGCCGCCCGCCACTGCGACGTTAAAGCTGCCCGCTTTGATACCATCGTGCGCTTGCATGACCGCTTTTAGGCCAGAACCACAAAGTTTATTAATGGTAACGGCACCCGTGGCATCATTTAGACCTGCTTTACGCATGGCTTGACGGGCAGGGCCTTGACCAAGACCAGCGGTCAAGATACAGCCCATGATGACTTCATCAATATTATCAACGCTCACGCCTGAACGCGCAACGGCTGCCTTGATAGCGGTTGCGCCAAGTTCAGTCGCGCTGACGTCTTTTAGGGCGCCTTGAAAACCACCCATCGGAGTACGGGCGCCATTTAAAATTACAATTGCATCGTTTGACATCGTTATTTTTCCTTTTTCGGTATTTGAAACGAAAGTTTTTTTAGTCATTAAAATAAAAGTTTCTAGCTGAGATTATACGTTTATAGATGAATCGCTGGATAAATTACGCCAACTCATCTAAGCGAATACGGACGACTTTATCTGTAATGGTATCGAGCTTCTCGATTTTTTCAATCGCCAGATTCATCTGACTTTCCACCACAGGTAGGGTCAAGATAATCACTGGTACTTGACCAAGCTTATGCGAAGGTTTTTGTAAAATGGCATCGATATTGATACCCGCGTCACTCAAAATACGAGTAATATCCGCCAAAACGCCCGGATTGTCATGGGCATGCACGCGCAGATAATAACCAGTAATCATTTGCTCAGCGCGCAAGATGGGTGTGTCTGATAATTGCTCTGGGATAAAGGCTAGATGCGGCACATGGTGACCGTTCGTGCTTTCATTGTTGCTATCTTTACTACCAAGAACGCGAACCAAATCCATGACATCGGCCATGACCGCAGAAGCCGTTGCTCCAGCACCAGCGCCATCACCGCAATATAGCGTCTGACCAAGTGGGTGCGAGTTGACTAATACCGCATTTTTTACGCCATTAACGTTGGCAAGTAGGGCGTTCTGTGGAATGAGGGTTGGATGAACACGCAGCTCGATACCAGCCGCGCCGTTATTTCCTTGGCCATCACCTGAACCGTTGTCTTCGCGGCGTACCGCAAAGCCTAGATGTTTGATACGGTAACCAAGCTCTTCGGCGTAGTTGACGTCTTGCAAGGTAATACCGGTGATACCTTCGCAGTAAACTTTGTCAAACTGTAGCGGAATCCCAAAGGCGATAGAGGCGAGGAGCGCAAGCTTATGCGCCGCATCAATGCCTTCGACATCAAAGGTTGGATCGGCTTCGGCGTAACCAAGTGCTTGTGCTTCGCTTAAAACATCGGCGAACGGGCGACCTTTATCACGCATTTCAGTCATGATAAAGTTGCCAGTGCCATTGATAATACCAGCTAACCACTCAATCTTATTGGCAGCAAGGCCTTCACGCATGACTTTGATAATTGGAATACCACCTGCCACCGCCGCTTCATAAGCAACGTGTACATTATGGGCTTCGGCAAAGGCGAAAATCTCATTGCCGTGTTCGGCGAGCAAGGCTTTATTGGCAGTGACCACATGTTTGCCGTGTTTAATGGCATGCATAATCACATCTTTAGCCAAGGTCGTACCGCCAATCACTTCGATGACAATGTCGACATTGTCACTGGCAGCGGTTGCCATCAAGTCACTATTTTGTACGATGGTAGCGTCGATATCATCGCGCTGACGGCGGGTACCGACTTCGGTAATCACAATGTCGCGTCCGCTACGGCGTTTTAACTCATCTAAATTGTCATTGATTAGATTGATCACGCCCGTTCCGACGGTGCCCAGACCAAGTATCGCTAGTTTGATGGATTTGCTCACAGTATCCTCAAGAGATTATAGAGTTGGATAAAAATGCTTCTATGACAGCGCTTACATAAAAAGCCTTATATAAAAGTGCTTAAATAAGAGGCTGATATAAAGAAGAAAAGTATAAAAATACACCGCTAATTTTACCTAGCGCTTCATCGTATCATACCGATAAGCGCTTGTGGCGTCTACCCAATCTCACTGTCGCTAAAGTCAACAATATGAGGGTAGATGACTAGCTGGCATCAATCGCTGTTTGCGCCAATTGCGCCGCGGGTAGATAGCCGCCGATTTGTTGGCCAGACTCGGTAAAGATAGCTGGCGTGCCGCGTACCCCTAGCGACATTCCAAGCTCAATTTGCTCTTTTACCGGGCTATTACAGCTAGGCGCTTGAACGTTAGCACCCATTTTTGCTTGATCCATCGCTGCATTGCGATCTTCGCTACACCAAATCGCTTCCATTTTTGGAATACTGCCTTCGCTGCGCGGCCACGCTAAATAACGCACTTCAATACCGCGTGCATTGATATCGCCCATTTCTTCATGAAGCTTGGTGCAATAAGGGCAGTCGGCATCCGTAAAGGCATAAACAACCGATTTGGTCGCGCCTTTTGCTGGATAAATAACCATGTCTTTTTTATCGACCGTTTTTAGAGCGTCTTGCGCGGCTTTGGCAACCAAAGCGCCACTGATATCGACTGGCGCCTCTTGCCCAACGGCGATAATTTGTCCTTGGATAATATGTTTGCCAGATTTATCGGTAAAAAACGATGGTAAGCCCGATGCTGTTACCCAGTAAATATCGTCCATATCTGTTGGTACAGCTGAAATGATTTCTTCTTCGATTCCTGAGGCTTTTAGATTTGCTTGTAAGGCTTTGACCACTGCTGCATCATTATCGGCAACTTGTGCGGTGCTGTCTTTGGCTTCGGCGCTATTGACGATACCAGTATTACTGGTCGCATCAGCCGCATTATTCGAGCAGCCTGCTGCAATCGCGACCAGCAATGCGCCCAACATCATCCGCGATAAAGGCTTGCGGGAAAACATAGCGCGAGCAGGGGTGGCTTTAGAGAAAGAAGGTAAAAACATAGGTATTTCCTTTAGGCGGTGATGCCTAAGCAAGATATAGATATAAAAACAGGGACATAGATGGTGTATGAACGCTTATCCCATATACGCTAGATTTTGTTGTCAGCGCGATATATTTCAAGGATGAGGTGCAATTTATTGATAATAAAAGATAAGTAGTAATACTGGTTATATTAGCATATTTTTAGAAATAACCACCAAAGGCTATTTGTTGATGTTTTATTGGCATCGCCAAATTTATCATCCAGCGCCGTAAAACCACGTCCTTCTAGGGCGTGGATATCAGGCGTCAGCCGTTGTCACCTAAGATTAAAAGAACCTTGTTAACCAAACGCATTGGGATCATACTAAACCCATGAAGACGCTCAAGCTACGCATCAAAGACAAACATGCCACTCAGCTAAATATCTTAGCTGGTGCGGTCAACTTTGTCTGGAATTACGTTAATGAGCTAAGTTTTAAACATCTTAAGCGCACAGGCAAATTCTTTTCAGCCTACGACTTGGCCGCTTACACCAAAGGCGCTGGTGAGTACCTGAACCTGCACAGCCAAACATTACAAGCAGTGACCGAAACCCATGCCAAATCTCGTAAACAATTTAAAAAAGCCAAACTAAACTGGCGCACAAACAATCCTAAAGCCAAGAAAAGAAGTTTGGGCTGGATTCCTTTTAAAAAAACTGCTATCAAGCATCTAAGCACTAAACAAAGTGGCAAAAAATCTCTAAAAACAACTCTACAATTCAGTTTGGCTAAGGGTCAAAAGCTGATTATTGATGTGTGGGACAGCTATAACCTCTCGCTCTACAGCATCAATACGTGCGAGTTGGTACAAGATTCTCGCGGCCACTGGTACGCCTGTATCACTGTTAAAGAGTTTTCAGAAACAGCCTGTGGTGACGGTCAAGTCGGTATTGATTTGGGCTGTAAAGATGCCGCAGTCAGTAGTGATGGCAAGGTTCTAACTACTAAGCTGACGACTCAATACGCAGAAAAACTGGCCATTGCTCAAAGAGCCAAAAACAAAAAACGAGTTAAGGCCATTCACGCCAAGATTAAAAATACTAGATTAGACTTGATTCATAAATTTACATCAAAGCTTGTTAAAGCCAACAGCCTAATCGTAGTTGGTAAAATCAAGTCAAAATCATTTACTTCAAGCAAACTCGCCAAATCCGTCTATGATGCGGGTTGGTTTGAGATAAAGCGACAACTGGACTACAAATGCGCGAACGCAGGTTGCCACTATATCGAAGTAAATGAAGCGTACACCACCCAAACCTGCTCGTGTTGCGGCTCTCGCCAAGACAGTCCGAAAGGTAGAGAAGGTCTTGGTATAAGAAAATGGTTTTGTCGTTCTTGTAAAACGACCCATCAACGTGACGTTAATGGAGCAAAAAACATTCTCGCGGTCGGGCTTGGCCGTCTTTAGTAGGAATCCCCGTTCCTTTAGGTCGGGGAGGAAGTCAAGTCTAGGTAGGCTACTGTCATAAACATTAGGGGCTGTATAGAATTGAGGAACCATTGAAAAACATAAGCAA
>NZ_DJUD01000043.1:0-39432 GCF_002439405.1 Psychrobacter sp. UBA6291
TTTTTAAGTAGGATTGACTATATCTGCCTATAAAAAATAGACAAAAAAACGCCCCATCAATCAAAACCGATGGGGCGTTTTTAAGTCATTATTTAATAGCGTTTTCTTTTAAAAACGAAAACTCACTATTAAATTTTATACTTATCTTTTCGCTAGTCTAAATAGAAAGTTATCTAAGTATACCCTTAGATTTTACCAACTAGATCTAGGCTTGGTTTAAGGGTTTCTTGTCCTTGTTCCCAAGCTGCTGGGCAAACTTCGCCGTCGTTATCACGAACGTACTGTGCCGCTTTTACTTTACGTAGCATGTCTTTTGCACTACGGCCAATACCGCCTGCATGGATTTCAGCGACTTGGATTTTACCGTCTGGGTCTACTAAGAAAGTACCACGCTCTGCCAAACCTGCTTCTTCGATCATGACATTAAAGCCACGAGTGATACGGCCAGTTGGGTCACCAATCATTGGATAAGTGACTTTGCCGATAGCTTCTGAAGAATCATGCCATGCTTTATGTGTGAAATGTGTGTCAGTTGATACTGAGTACACTTCTACGCCTAAGCCTTTAAGCTCTTCGTAATGGGCTGCCATGTCTTCAAGTTCAGTTGGGCAAACAAAGGTAAAGTCAGCTGGGTAAAATAGGAAGATTGCCCAACTGCCTTTTACGTCTTCTGAAGTGATGGTTTTGAAATCACCGTTTACAAACGCTTCTGCTGAAAACTCTGGAATTTCTTGATTGATAATTGACGCCATGATTGGCTCCTTTTTTTGATTGATTGTTGTTAAGTTAATTGTGTTTATGGCTGCGGGTTTTGATTAACCCACTCATTAACTGGGTTACAAGACAAACTATACGCGAATTCTATGGTTAATCCAGTTAAAAGTTTTTAATGTGATGTTTTGTTTTATTAAACTTGTTAAACTATTCTAACGGCTTTTTTTATACGAACATCGGCATTAAATTGCTATAGTACACAAGATAAACGCCCAAAACAAATGGCGTTCAAAACCCATTAATAGAGAGGTTTTATGATTACTTTACGTCAACTTGAGTTTGCCTTAGCAGTTGCCAAACATCGTCATTTTAAACGGGCAGCAGAAGACTGTAATATTTCACAATCAGCGCTGAGTTTGGGTATCGCCGAGCTAGAAAAGCAACTAGATACGCAGATTTTTGAGCGTAATAATAAGCAAGTTTTGATTACGCCTATCGGTGAGGACATCTTGACGCGGGCGCAGCGTATATTTTCTGAAGTCAATGATTTGACTACGCGTGCGCATAGCCATCAATCACCGCTTGCGTACCCGATGACGGTTGGTATCATTCCGACGATTGCCCCTTATCTGCTGCCAAAAGTCCTACCTGCGCTGCGCAAACACTACCCTGAATTTCGCATGACCGTTATCGAGCAGCAAACCGAGCGTTTGCTTGAGCAAGTGCGCTATGGTCATATTGATACCGCCATTATTGCATTGCCTTATGCGGTCGATGGTTTGCATACCTTTGAGTTTTGGGCGGAAGATTTCTTTGCGGTCTTTCCACAGGATGACGTCCATGCCAAGCTTGACAAGATTAATGCCGATGAGCTAGCAACGGCCAATCTGATGTTACTTGGCGAAGGGCATTGTCTGACCGATCAAACCTTAACCGTCTGTCATTTCGACCGCGCGCAAATGAAATCAAGCTTTTCTGATGCCAGCTTAAACACCCTAATACAAATGGCGCTTGCTAATATGGGCACGACCCTGGTACCAGAGATGGCGCTCGATCAGCTGCATTTGCAAAACCAAAATGCGGTCGCAGTGCCATTAGCAGAAAAAGGGCCACATCGTCATATCGCTTTTGTCACCCGCTTAAACTATGCCCGCGTTGATGATGTTAATTTGCTTGGGCAATTATTTAAACAAGCATTTGAAGAGGCAGATCATAAAAAATAAATGACCGGTGGTGAATGGAAGTTGGCTAAAAAGGATGAGGAATAAGGAAATTAAATGATAAAGGCTTTTGCGCACATAGAGACTGAGCTTGGTAAGGTTTTTGCGCAGCATTTTACAGCTATTAATAGCGCTGTAGAATCAGAAAAGGTTAACAATCTTTGGCAAGATATCGCTATACGTTATAGCGAAAACCAACGTGCTTATCATAGCTTGCAGCATATTGAGCAGTTATTTGCGCAGTTTAAGCAGATTAAGCATATTTTAAATGAGCCGCATATTATCGCATTGGCACTGTTTTATCACGACGTGATATATGCGCCAACGCGTGCAGATAATGAGCTAAAAAGTGCAGAATATGCCGTAGAGGCTCTACGCCCTTATTTTTCGGCAGCGCAGTGCCAATATATTTATGCGCTCATTATGATGACGGCCAATCATAAACTTGCTGAGTGCTCAAACGCTCAAAAGAACTTTGATTCTGCCTATTTACTAGATATGGATTTGAGTATTTTGGGAGCATCTTGGTCTGAGTACGAGCAATATGCCCAAGCGGTTCGGCAAGAATATGCGCATGTCTCAAACATAGATTATCGCGTTGGACGTATAGCCGTATTAACAGAATTGTTAGCGCACCCAACACTTTATCTGACGGATTATTACTCTACGCGGCTAGAAACGCAGGCTCGGCAAAACATCAAGCGTGAGATTAAGATTTTACATGCATCTTAATAAACAGCTCACTGCCCTGCCGCGCAGGATGCGAGTTATAGCTTGTTTCCATAGCCTCAATATCGAAATAGGGTGCAAAACGCTGCTGGTATTCAGCTTTCGTGCCGCCAAACGGCGGTTCCTCTCGTCCGAAATCCTTATCAAACAGCAGCCCAACCAGCTTACCATTCGGTTTCAATAATGCGGCCATCTGCGCCACATATTCATCACGGTGCGCAGGATTTATGGCACAAAAAAACGTCTGCTCAAGCACCCAATCAAACTGATATTGCGCTGGCGATAACGCAAAAAAATCAGCACCGACCAAATGCTCTGCTGGAAAGTTGGGATAGCGCTCTGCGAAAGCCTCAATCGGCGCAGGGGCAAAATCAACCAAGGTGACATTGGTAAACCCTTGCTCATGCAGATAACCGACCTCATAAGCATTGCCCGCGCCCGGTACTAAAATCGCTTGCTCTTTAGCAGATTCTGGCAACTGGTCAATATAAGCTTTGAGCGGTGGTGACACTTGCCCCATATCCCAGCCGATACTGTCCTCTTCATAACGCTGTTGCCAAAACTGCGCTTGATTGACGTTTTCCATAGCACATCCTTGTTTCGATAAAAAACCTTATCTTAGCAGATTAAGGCATGACATCTGGTTATTTAGCAGTAGCTCCTACTTTAATCTAGCTGCCCTATTTTACCTGCCAACATATTATGCCAGTATCGATAATCGGGCATCGCCGTTGCCACCGTTTGCCAAAAAGCACGGCTATGATTGGCATGATGCAGATGGCAAAGCTCATGGACGATGACGTATTCGGTGCATTCGATAGGATAGGTTGGCAGATAGACGGACAACCAAATTCGCCGGGCGCGGGTATTGCAACTGCCCCAGCGCGTATGCATTTTCTTTAGACGTATTTCATTAGCATAAGCGCCGACAATCGGTTGCCATTTATTAAATAATGCAGGCATTACTTCAGAGAGATGTTGCCGATAGTAGGCAATTTTTTTATCGTGGTTTAAGGTGAATGATTGCTCTACGCCCCACAATAGCAGTGTGCGATCGGCAGTTGAAGTCTCTTTTATAGATTGCTGTGATGGGATTTGCTGACGTTTATAGCGTTCTAATACGTGCGCATGATTGGCGATTGCCCAAGGCACGCGTTTCTCTATCGCCTGAACAGTTTGCGCTGAGCTAAGAGAGATGGGTACAGAGACCATTAATTTATGCGGTTTTAAGCGAAAATTGATATTTTTAACGCGCTTTTTGCTGATGTGTAGCTCAATATCCGCTTGCGCCAAACAACGTATAGCGCTATTTAATAAGGGCGAATCATACTGTGACAGCACATTCATGCTCACAGCGCTTGCAAGTGATTGTCAAACGACATCAGATGATATTTGCTGTCTATAAAAATACGCTCAACGTTATCTACTCTAGCAAGTTCAGCAGTTGCTAAATGATTAACAGTTAACGCGGTCAACTGACCTTGTCCATCACTAACGATAAAACCTGAGTGCGCCTTAGTCTTAACATTGGCATTGGCATTATTAACGCCAGCTTTGTCAGCATTCAGATTTGGTAACACTGCTGCACCGGCACAATCTGGTAAGCTAATATCATCAATCAATGTACGAGTATTTAAGTCATAAATCGCCGCACAACCGCCAATTGGCGTGGTCACACATAATAGGTTACGCTCACTATCAACCGCCACACTGGCGATATATTGGTGGAAACGTTGCCATTGATCATTGGGCATAATAAGGGGTTTAAAATCAGACTCACCGCGTTGATGGGTCAATACTAACGGCACATTGATATGCTTTTCGCCTTGAAACTGAATACCTATCATCACCGTACCATCGTCATGCATGGCGAGGTGACGCACGCTCATCTGATTGTGCTGAGGCATAATCTGCTCAAGCAAATCGCCAGTATGGCGATTGAGATAAACCAATGAAGGTCGCATCGTATCTAAATTAAGCTCTTCACGCGACGCTTGCTCGGTTTTGATACCACCATTGGCAATCACCAACGTTTCGCCATCAGGATGCATAATCAGCTCATGCGGGCCGATACCATGCGAGTCATACTCTGCTAGTTTTTTATAATTATCATGAGCATTATAAATGCCGATTTTACCATCTAAGCTTAGGGTGTCATTTTCGGTTACGTAGAGCAGTTTACCATCTAGGCTATAACAAGCATGTCCATAAAAATGACGATGCGTAGACGCTTTAATAGCAAACTTTACTTGCCCAGTTGTCGTATCTAGTACCCAAAACCTTTCGCTCGGGCGCCGACCCATCACCACCACATCGCGTACTTGGTTATTCTTAGTAGAGAATTTTTGCCTATCAGAAATAGGTTGAACGACAATATCGTGCACGCGTTCGGGCATGGTAGTTTGCCAAACGATTTGTCTATCAGCGTCGATACCAACCACGCCAAAGTCATGCTCATTATGACTGACATCAGCGCTATCATTATTTGCTAAAGCGATGTTTTTTGGCATAGACGCCACGCCGCTTACCCAACAAACAGGTCGCGGTAGTATGGTGGTCGTATGGGCTGCGCTAAAATCGCTTATGCTATAAGACTTGGTGTTTTGCTCGTCATCTCTGTGTGAATGATAAGCTTGCTGCCATGCAACTGCCGCTTGCTGACAAGCGTGGCGAAATTGCACGAGCTCGCGTTTAGGCGTCAAGTTTATCAACTGCAACTGCGCGCCCATACCTGCCACATAATCCCATAAGCTGGCTTCTGGTTGCTTGTGCTTACGAAAACTATGATGGATACCGACAAGCGCGGCTGTACCCATGACAGCAGAAAGCGTGGTCAATGCAGATGTTACTAGCAGCTCATTATTAGGCTGCTGCTCTTGTGATTTACCTGCAGTTTTAGTATCGAGAGAGTACATTTTTTAATCGCCATCGGTGCTGTTAAAGCCAACGCGCAGACCAAGGGTTGGAATCAATTGACGCTTAATAATGCGCGTAATGCTCGTGAGATGATCAAGTAGTTCCTGCTGCGTCGCTTTATCAGCAGTCGCTAAATCCTCCGGCATTTGTGCCAATAATGTCGTGGTATCGGCAAGCGCGGTCGATAGACTATCCGCCACTGCATTTTCATTATTGCCACCAAGAATAGCAGTCAAAACAGGGTCAGTCATTGCTTGATTTAAGGTTGCCAATTTCGCAGTGATAATCGCGCGGCTTTGTCCAGCGGTTGCAGCTGGCAAATGACCTTTTGCTTTAGCAGCTAAACCCAATGGCTGGTCGATAGCGTTAGATTTCATCGTCTCAACCAATGATAGTAACGAGTTAAACCATTGGTTTAAACCTTGATCGCTCTCGGCGGTTTTATCAATTGCTAGTAAATCAGTGGCATTTTGCTGCCAGTTTTTCTCGATATCTTTTAGACGTGTGCTCAAAGCATTGCTCGCGCTCATCACATAAGCGCACTGCCCAGCATCCAAACTATCATTGGCATAAAGCACTTCTTCTAATCCTGGCACGCCTTGAACGATGGCGCTCTCATTCGCCAACTGCTCGGCGGTAAGCTTGGGATTGGCAGCAATCAAGTCAGCGACCCCGCTATGTACCAGTCCGCGCTCATCAGGATAGTAATTGATATATAAATTACTCATGCTCGCCGTCGCTGGTCCAAAGTTAACCATCTCAGCGCTTGCCCAAGCTTGTGCGAGCACCAACCATTGGTCGCGCAATTCTTTTAGCGCATCACCGCTCACGGGCGCTTGCTGACAAGATTTCTTCGCCAAATCATGCAATAAATCACTCTGCTTTGCGGCATCTGCATAGGCTGGAATGACAATGTCATTTGCCACGTGGGTCAGATAGGTTTTTTCGGTATCAGGACTAATATCAACAGCGCTAATCTTTTCAGCATTATTGTCTTTTTTGTCAGGAGTAGTAGAAGTAGCACTTTCTTGGGCGACTTGGCTATCTACCTCTGATACTTTATTTTCTTCCGCAGGTTTGACGCAGCTAATTAGAATACCAGCACTTAGCGCTGATAATGCCATTGCTAAAGCAGGATTTATTTTCATAGATTTCTCAGTATTTGGATGAATATTGATATAAGTAATTATTTAATTTGGTATTTCTTACGTTGAATAACCATCGCTTTTAACACTCATACGCTTATTTTTATAATGACTTTAAGAACGCATTCAACTCACTGCGTCCTTGTTTATCAAGCTTAAGTACTTTTTGCTTCTGCTTTTCCGCTTCGCCGCCATGCCAAAGTACCGCTTCCATCAAAGTACGCGCGCGCCCATCATGTAAAAACGTCGCTTGTGGATCGACGGTTTGCGCAAGACCAATGCCCCACAAAGCAGGCGTACGCCACTCATAAGAGTTGGCTAAAAACTCAACCTGTAAATCTTTCGATGGTAGCTTACCCGCAATGGTGCGATCAGCTAAGCCATCGCCCATGTCATGCAACAATAAATCGGTATAAGGATAAATCACTTGGCCGTGCTGCTCAAGATGGTCATCGTCGGTTTTTGGCAACTGATAACGCGGCGTATGGCAGCTTTGACAGCCCATATCATAAAAGCGTTTTTTACCTGCCAATACCAGCTTGTCTTCGGCGTTGCGGCGATGCGGCACCGCCAGATTACGGGTATAAAATTCGACGAACTTTGCCACTTCATCATTGACTTCGACGGGCGGCTTACCATTACCTTGTTCATCAACACCTGTTGTGGCATTCACACAAGCGGTCTGCGCTGGCATACAAGACTCATGTGGGCGGATATTTGAGGTCAGCCCCATATCTTCATTAAACGCACTTTGGTTTTGAGTAATCAGCTTGGTTTGACCAGCTTTCCAGCCAAAGCGTCCTAATGCCACTTTACCCGTTTGTGGATCCATGACCATATTAAATTTACCGCTAATGTCGCTATTAGCGTTATTTACTTTGACTGCTTGTTTTTTAATATCATCGTCTGGAATCTGCTCGAGTAACCCAAGCCCAATCATCGGTAAGGCCACACGCGGCGATACCATCAGCGCATCGTCAAATGGCCCATAACCAGGTTTGGTCAGATTAAAGGTTGGCGCACGCAAGGTCTCAACATGACCATCAGCAAAAGTAACGGGGTTATCGCTCCACTCTACTACAATTCGGGCTTCAGCAGGGACGCCTTGCACACCGCGATCTTGCAGCTGACCGCCATACATAGGATGGACGACTTTTTCAATCAAGGAATCTTTTAGCTTTTGGCGCTGCGCTTCGGTAGTCGCCGGCATCGCAAGGCGAATCAGCAAGCTGTCGGCATCGTCATCAGCGTTCATCGGCGCATGACCACGACCGTCTTTGATATGGCAAGATTGACAGGCAGCGACGTTAAATAAAGCGCCAAGCCCATCACGGCTATCGGTACTCGCCGGCGCGACCACCCAAGGTTGCCTAAAAAACGCATTGCCGATAAAGAAAGACCCTTTACGCGAAGCGGTGATATTTGAGGAAGGTTTAGAGTAGCTTTCGCTCGTGGTGATACTAATGCCTGTATCGCCACCTTGTTTGACTTCTTGCGCATCAAAGCTGGCAAGCTGCTGCATCGGCACGCCCGCTAGCGCTTCAATCGTTTGAGCACGCTCAGGCGTTATATTTTGCAAATAGCTACTGTCTTGGGCTTTATTGTCGTTATTATTGGCGGTGTCGTCCGTTGGAGATGGCTGGCAGGCGCTTAATGAGAGCACGCATGTCACTCCTAGCGATAGCTTTAATAGCGAATTTTTAAATATTAAAGGAAAATAAAACGCGGTAGATTGTTTGGCGGTTGACACATTACTGCTACTCATAGGGAACCTTAGTTCTGGTATGGAACCATAAAAAACGCGTGCTATAATTTTTCCACTTTTATTTGATAAGCATTTTTAGTCAATAAATATTTTAATTCGATAAATCATTGCTGCGCTATAAAAAAACACGCTGCCAACAGCGGTCGACAACGTGTATATTATACCCAAATTATTTTTCTATAAAAATAATTCTCATTCACTGATAACGACTCATCAGGCACATAAATACAGGCTATTAAGGCTTCCTAAATTGGAACCGAAAACTTCATTTTAAATAACTGCCCTTTTAAATAAGCGCTCTTTTAAATAAGACCTACTTAAAACTGTGAACCTGCATCAGCGTCTAAATTATCAATGCCAACGGCTTTTGCTGCATTTTCGATACCATCGGTTAGCTGTTGTAAGCTTGCGATACTACTTTCAATCCAGCCGCGGCGTTTGTTTTGCTCTTCAGCAGAAATACCGTGCTTGCTGGCTTGACCTACGGTTGCAATCATCTGATCGACCTTGATGCCTTCTTTCTCAGCTTTTTCAACGATGACTTTAAACGCTGCTTCGACGTTAGCAAAATCAGTCGCAAGTTTATCAGCCGCTTCTTTATTGCCGGTATCGACAAGATAATTCTTTAGTCCATAACCGCCTACTGTCTTGCCAGCGACGGTTTTATAGCCGCCATTAAAGATATTTTGAATACCGCGGGCATTATTGGCATAGCTCAAATGGGTCAAATCACTAAAGCATTCATGCTCATCTTCGGTAGAGCCAGTGACGAACGCCACCTGTATACGCTCAGAGGCCAGCTCACCAAGTGCTAAGCTGCCCATTTGATACATAATTTGACGCAGACCGTTTTTGTCTTTACGGGCCATCATATCGCTACGTAAGGTGTTTTCGCTATCAGGTTGCCACTGGGCTTCCATCGCGGTCAAATCATCGATCAATAACTGGGTGACCGCTTTTAGATACTGTCCACGGCGCTCGCAAATACTCGCATCTGGGTTTGTCGTATCGCCGCTGGTACATTCGCCCTCGGTCGTTATATAGTCGCTCACCGGACGATTACCTGCACCTTCACCAACGCCATTGGTATCCTGTCCCCACAGCAGAAACTCAATCGCATGATAACCAGTCGTAACATTGGCCTCACTACCACCAATCTCGTTCATCTCAGCCAACAAGTCAGGCGTAATGGTGCTAGTATCTTGCTTGATGCTACCAACCGTGATGCTCTCGCTATTGATGATATTATCCTGACTGTTATATTCACCCTCATAACTGTCACTGACATAGTCAATCAAGGCTTCATCTAGCGGCCAAGCATTTACCTGTCCTTCCCAGCCATCAACGCTACCAAGCGCGCGTTTATCATCAGCGGTCACAAAGCCTTCGTCGAAGCGAAACACTTCAGTCTGTGAATATGGCTGACGCGCGGCTTTATAGGCAGCCTTTGCAGCGTCAAGATTGGCTTGGGTCGGCGTGTCTACATAAGTATTCACTGCTGTTTGTAAAAGTTTGGCCGTTTCTAAAGAATCCTTATAGGCGGCGTGCGCCATATCAGCATAGCTAATCAACAATCGATCGATATGCGCCTGATCAGCAGCCGAAGACGTTTTATTGTCGCTGTTTTGGGTTGCTTGGACGTCGGTTTGCGCCTCTGACGCTGTGGTCTCATCAGACTGTTTGGTACATCCTGATACTAGCAGTATCCCTGCCAATGCAGCAGCTAAAGTAGTCGGTAAAATTTTACGGCTTGTCGCTGGGCTGATATTCATACACGTCCTCGATGAGATACATTAGATAAAATGACAAAAGATAAAGTAATAAAGTGATAAAAGGAAAGCTTAAAGACTTATAATTTCAATAAGATAAAATCCATTTAAACCCTAGTTAAATTTAAACGCCCGCTAAAGGCTGCCAAATTTAACCCCTGCAAATTATAATGTTATTGATAACTATTATCAAATGTAATTTTTTGAATATTAGACGAATTTTAAGTAAAAAAAGACCAACTTTGCGTTGGTCTTTTTTAATTTACATTATATTTTAAATATCAGTAGCGATTAACGAACGCTGCTTGGCGCATTTACCGTTAGCTCAACGCGGCGGTTCTGCTGACGACCATAATCTGTGCTGTTATCAGCGATTGGACGAGTCTGACCATAAGCAACTACGTTGATACGGTTAGAAGCTACGCCGCGGCTAACCAGATAGTTTCTTACAGAGTTGGCACGATCACGTGACAAGTTCATGTTATAAGATGGCTTACCTACGCTATCTGTATGACCAGCAATCGTAACCGTATTTTGGTTATATTCATTCATCGTTGCCGCAAGCTTATCAAGCGTTGGTCTAAACGATGGGTTCAACGAAGCACTGTCAAAGGCAAAAGTGATATTACCTGGCATAACCAGATCAATGTTACCGTTTGGATTTGGGGTAACCGTAACGCCAGTACCCGCCATTTGCTGCTCTAGCTGCTTCGCTTGACGCTCCATGTAGTAGCCTACGCCTGCACCCAGTGCTGCACCGATAGCCGCATCACGACCGGTCTTATCACCGCCTGTTGCTTTTGAGATAGTGGCACCACCAGCTGCACCCGCTAGCGTACCGATAGCAGTTTTATTTAAACGTTGCTGTCCAGTGTTTGGATCAGTCGTACAGCCACTCAATGCTAAGCCTGATGCCAATGCTGCAACCATTAATGTATTACGCATAATATGTCCTCTTAAGTTGAAAAAATGGGCTATCAATATAGGTATCGATAAATAAACGGTGTTTTTATAGATATTGCTTGTCACGAATATGCGTCAACAAACCTGTTTATTTGTTTATTCACACTTACTATTATTATGGCAATTACCGTCTATTTGTGTGTAATATTTTGTCACATCTATGTATGGAAAGTGCATAAGTATCTATAGTCTAGTGTTTATAAAAGCGCGTTATTTGTTACCGCAAGTCACGTTTACAGTCGTACACTCTAATTATTTTCTGCTAACATTATCTTATAAAAACTTTGGTACAAACATTTTACGAATTAAAAAGCCGAAAAATTACTGGACTAAAATTAGGTCTTACCTAATATTAGTAATAAAATTTATTAGATAAAATGCGATTATAATTTGCTAAAACTTGTTAGAGAAATTAGCCGTATTTTTGAGATGATATAAAACACCGGTTTAACCATAATAATGAAACGATTAACGAGCAAATAGTAAGGAATAAGACATGCGCTTGAACGCTGCGATGCAAAAAATACACGAACGCGCGCCAAAACTTGGCAAAGCAATGTCGCTTACCACAGCGGCCGGAGTCATCGCTGCCAATAGTTTTGGCGGCAGTATTCCATTATGGCTTATGGGCGTTGGCAAAATTATCACGGGCGCTCCTATCGCTGATAAGACGGTAATAAAGATTGCCGAGCACTGGATTGGTAGCAATAATGCTTTGATTGATACCATATTGCCGCGTAAGGATTGGCGCATTCAATTGCCGGATGATGTACATATGGACGGTAAATATCTGCTGGTCAGCAATCATCAGTCTTGGGTAGATACCAGCATCGTGCAATACATTAGTGAAAAACGCTTACCACTGACCCGGTTTTTCACCAAGTTTGAGCTCATCTATATTCCTATCGTTGGGCAGGCATTTTACTTTTTAGATTTTCCAATGATGCGTCGCCATTCTAAAGAAGCAGTTGCTAAAAACCCAGCGCTTAAAGGTAAAGATATCGAAGAAGCCAAGCGCGCTTGTGCGTTATTAAAAGACAAGCCGTTTACCTTGTTAAATTATTTGGAAGGCACACGCTTTACCCAAGAAAAACACGATAAACAAAACTCGCCTTATACCCATCTGTTGAAGCCGCGCGCTGGCGGTCTGTCGCTGGCGATTAATGCCTTGGGCGCTGATATCGATGGTATCTTAGATATGACCATCGTCTACCCTGACGGCGTGCCAACCTATGGCGATTTGTGGAAAGGCAATATCAAACGCTTAGGCGTCGATGTCCGCCATATTGCCATACCCGATGCGCTGTTTGCCGGTATTCAAGACGGCGGCTACGAAAACGATGAGACCGTTAAAGCGCAAATGTTTGAGTGGGTCGAGCAAATTTGGCGCCAAAAAGATCAGCGCATTACAAAAATGCTGGCGGAATTTGAGAGTCATCCGCAAGCGGCGCATCAAAGTGAATAAAAAGTGAATAAAAAGTGAATAAAAAAGGACATTAAAAAAACTGATTAAAAAAAGCCATTAAAAATTATGGCTTTTTATATAAAAAGATAACGGCTAAAATACCAAATTATAATGGTTGATGGCTTGTTTTTTGGCATGATTCATTGATAATGTGAATAACCATTAAAACTTGCCGCTTATTTGGTAGTGATTGGCAAAAGACTACTCACTACCAATGCCATTTACTACTAAATAAGGTATGACTGTGCCCGCCTCTTCTACCCATGCGCCGATAACACCAGCGCCTCTTCAGTCCTCAGACCTACTCAGCAGCCCGCCACCAAGACCGAACCGTCCCAAGCCCAATCGCTTGAAGCTGACCTATGACATCGTGATGCTCATCGCCATCAGTATTGATTTATTTTTAATCAGTACTGACGCTATTTTGATGAGTAATTTTAGTAGTAATGCCGCGCAGTGGTTGAGTATGAGCGAGGCATTAAACTGGTATCAAAACCATATTCATGACTCGCTACGGACAGCGGGCGGTTTTTTTACGCTATTCTTGATTGCCGAGTTGCTATTGCGCTGGGCAGTTGCTATTAAAGAAAAGGTATATTACCGCTGGTTCTTTTTCCCTTTTGTGCATTGGTATGAAGTGTTAGGCTGTTTTCCGCAGTTGCGCGCGCTGCGTTTATTTCGCGCCGTGATTATCGGGCGCCGCTTATATCAGCTAGGTTATCAAGTACTGCCACAGCCGTGGATTAATCGCATTAATTTTTATATTAATTTGCTGTTAGAAGAGCTGTCTGACCGCGTCATCTTAACGACCATTCAGACTTTTCGCCAGCAGCTGACCGATCCTAACACTCATAAATCCTTTATCGAATCTACCATTGCCCGCAATCGCAATGAGATTGAAGCGGCGATACTATCGCTACTGCGTAAAGAGCTGGCGCCAAAACTTCAGGCACTGACCGAGTCATCGGGCGGCGGCACTATTGTCGCCACCGAAATGGGCAATGCCATCAAAGAGGGATTGGCCAATACGCCTGAGCTACGCCGCTATCTGCGTATGATACCCATTGCTGGAACGTTAATTGAGTCGCAGCTACAGCATGTCGGGCATAATATCGGCGAAAACGTGGTATATGCGCTGAATGAGCGCCTGCTTGACGCCGAACGTATTGACGCGTTAATGGTTGCTATCGCCAGCGGCGTTGCTCAAATCGATACCGACAACAGCGCCCTTGATACATTAATCTCAAGCATCATCGCTGATGGTTTAGACGAATTTGAAGCCCAAATAAAAGTGCAGCAATGGAAGCATCAAGACATGCTTAATTTGTAGTGTTTTGAATGAAAACCAGATTTTTTGACAATCATACTTTTGATATACACATTTTTGAAAGCCACACTTTTAATAATCAGACTTTGATGCTATATGCCGAGGCAAAAACGGCACATTGAACACCGCAAAACGACCATTTTTGAGGATGTATATTATGACGATTTCAGACAACAATCAGCAGGCGCTTGACTCACCTGACACGCCAGCTTTGGCATTTTATGGCAAAATGCTGACCTTTTCACGGCTGCAGTTTAGCACCGATGATTTTGCGGCGATTGGCAGCCAACTTGAAACCACACTGAGTAATAAAAATAGCAATATCCCTGTATTGATTGACAGTGAAGTCGAGCAGGATTTAGCAGCGTTAGTAGAGCTGCTTTGGTCGTGGGGTTTGCAGCCTATCGGCGTGGTCACAGGTTTGCTTGATGAGCAAGCACGTCAGCTACGCTTGGCGATATTTCCAGCGGACGGCAAGCGTATCGAGCGTATTTTGCCCAGTAAAAAAGCCACTATACAGTTAAGTCAAGTAGCGGCTCCTAAGGATAGCGCACAAACGTCACCTGCGAACGATTCTGTCAGCTCTACTACGGATAATGCTGGCTCAGCTGTAAATAGCCAAGCTGCTGCCACTACCGAGGTAAATGCAACGACTGAAACCACCTTGACGGCAGAGACGCTTATCAGTGCCGAGCATATAACCAGCTTGATTTATGATCAAATGCTGCGCTCGGGACAAAGCCTCAACCATGTCGGTGGCGATTTGATTTTGACCAACAGTGTCAATAGCGGCGCTGAAGCCATTACCGACAACAACCTACACGTCTATGGTCGCGCCCAAGGTCGTTTGGTCGCAGGCGCAACTGGCGATAAAGATGCGCGTATTTTTTGCCAAGTCTTTAATCCCTCTCTGGTATCAGTCGCTGGCACGTATTGCTTACGTGATAACCTACCCGAGCACGTGATTGATAAATCGGTTGAAGTGCGTTATTTAGAAGGTCAGGGTTTAGTTTTTACGGTCATGGATAACGCTTAGGTTTTATTTGCTCTTTAGACGACTCAAAGGCGTCATTTCATCATTATCAGTTTGAATATATTTCATGATAGATGATAAATTGACGTCTAAATAGTACGATTAATATTATAGTAAGTTTACTTAACAAAACTGCGCTATGATGGATTGTTAGCTCTGCCACTATTTACGCTAGACTATAGGCGCGGACGTTGAGCGCAGATAATAGAGGGTGCTTTGGCTCCCTATTTAGCTGATATAACCATTATCTTTAAGCAGCTTTTGTGCTTAAATATGCACCGGCTATAAGTTTTTGTATATTTATGCTAGGCTTACGCTCGCAGATAGCACATCTTGGCTAGGTAAACGCCGAGCAATTGTGCTACTTTACATCTATACTGTTTCATCTAAAATGTTTTAACTAATAAATATCCCATCAATTCATAGGAGTGTGCCATTGTGGCGAAGATTGTTGTAATCACTTCGGGTAAAGGCGGTGTGGGCAAAACCACGACCAGCGCTTCTTTTGCCGCCGGTTTAGCATTACGTGGCTATAAGACAGTTGTTATCGATTTTGATGTAGGCTTACGTAATCTAGACTTGATTATGGGCTGCGAAAATCGAATTGTTTATGACTTTGTCGATGTTATCAATGGCAATGCCCGCCTGTCACAAGCGCTGGTAAAAGACAAGCAACTAGAAAATTTATATATCCTGCCTGCCAGTCAAACACGTGATAAAGATGCGTTGACAGACGACGGCGTCGCAGAAGTCATGGACGAGTTGTCAAAGCAGTTTGACTATATTATCTGCGACTCGCCTGCTGGTATTGAGCGCGGTGCGCAGTTGGCGATGTATCATGCAGATGAAGCCATCATCGTCACCAACCCTGAAATCTCTTCGGTACGTGACTCGGACCGTATCATTGGTATCTTGCAAAGCCAAACCAAAAAGGTCATTGAAAATCAGGGCACGGTACGCGAGCATTTAATCATCACCCGCTACAACGCCGACCGTGCTGCCGCTAACGAGATGATGGATATCGATACCATCTCTAACGATATTTTAAAGGTGCCGTTACTTGGTGTGGTTCCTGAAAGCCATTCAGTGCTTGAAGCGTCTAACCATGGCGAGCCGGTGATTCATTATACCGATTCAGTGGCTGGTCAATGTTATGACGATATCGTCGCCCGTTTCTTAGGAGAAGAGCGTCCATTACGTCATATTGATGTGAAGAAAAAGAGTCTACTACAGCGCTGGTTTGGGGGTTAATGATGAGTAAGAAAAAAGGATTTTGGAGTAGCTTATTTGGTACGGATGACAGCAGCAGTGCTGGCAGTGCTAATATGGCAACTGAGCGCTTAAAAGTTATTGTTGCAAGCGAAAATCGCTTGAATAACCGTTTGACCGCTGATCGTATTGAAAAAATGAAACGTGAGATACTAGAAGTGGTCAATAAATACGTCAACGGCGTACAGATTGATGATGTTAATATCAACCATCGCTCTGAAGACAGCCTCGATGTGCTTGAGATGAATATCAGTTTACCTGAACATAAAAAGTAAACGGCATAACTTTATATTTATAGCGTTTGCTAGGGTGTGTTGACAATTACCGTAAATGGATAATCGTCGCTGCTAAATAGATATTAGCAGCAAACGACTCATCCGTTTTTTCAGCACGCATGGCAATTTTCTTGAAATCTTTCAGCTTACAGAAGAAGTTCTCGATTAAGTGACGCCACTTGTACATTTCTTTATCGAAATCTCGTTGCTTTAAACGAGAGCGTTTAGGGGGTATGACCGCTTTGCTACCACGCTCTTCTAAGTCTAGCAGTAGCCAATCCGTGTCAAAGGCTCTATCGGCAAGCAGTGCACCAAACTCTTTGTCTTTAATTAAAGGTTTAACGCCAGCCATGTCGTGCTGTTGTCCTTTCAATAAAGTAAAATCAACAAGGTTGCCTAACGCATCAACCATTGCCATGATTTTAGTGGTCATACCGCCTCTTGATTTGCCAATTGCCTGATGACAAGCCCCCCTTTTGCGCCTTGTCCATGACGATGTACCTTAACAATAGTGCCATCAATCATGGCATACTCTAAATCTGAGTCATTCAGAGCATTAAATAGCTTGCTGAATCTATCGCTTTTTACCCATCGACGGTAGCGCTTATAAACACTGTTCCAGTTACCAAATTCAGGGGGTAAGTCTCGCCACGGACTACCTGTTCGGACAATCCATAGAACAGCTTCGATAAATAGTCGATTATTTACCGCTGTTCTACCAACATCGGTCTCTTTACCTGAACAATACGGTGCTATCTTTGCCCACTGGGCATCACTTAGGGTTAATCTAGTCATAACACTATGATTATCAATTATTCTATATATGTCAACACACCCTAGTATAGCTGGCACAAAAAAAGCCTTAAGTTTCATACTTAGGGCTTTTTTATACGCGCTCTTCCCATTTTTAAGTCTTTATTTCATACGCGCCATAATATTGTCTTTTTTAATGAATTGATGATATAACGCGGCGCCAATATGAATCAAGGTAAAAACGATAATCATCGGCCACAGAATATCGGTATGCCAGTCATTAAAAAGCCGTGCCAATCCTCTATCGGGGGTGACAAAGACAGGGATTTGAAATAAGCCAAAAATATCAACGGCTCGGCCGCCATATACCGACATCAGCAGCCCTGCGGCAGGCATCGCAATTAATAACGCATATAAAGCAAAGTGGGATAATTGTGCAAGCAGCATTTGCCACTTTGGCATTGCCAACGCTGGTGGTGCTTTAGTAAACAGCCGGCTGATCACGCGGGCTATCATCCAAAACAACAAACTGATCCCAAATGCCTTGTGTAATCCGATATAGACCTTACTATCCAGATTGTCATATAACAGTATCATGATCCAAGTGACCAGTAATAATAAGGCGCTAACCCAATGAAAGATTCGACTAGCAACCGACCACTTTGTCAGATTTGAATGGATGTTATTCATAGTATATTTTATCGCTTCCTATTCATCGATACTTATAGGCGCTGACTGATACGGATCAAATGACAGTGTTAAAAACCTACTAGCTGGCAAATTAATACAATAACTATTTATCCCAGCTCAAGGCTAATAACTTTCTTTAGAGCTAACACTAAAGCCCATGATAAAAAGCGTCACCATGAGCAAATTAGCTATCTAAGTCAACCAATTGATGGGCGATTTTATCCAAATCTGGCACTACGTAAACCGTATCATCGATCATCACCGCTTGGAAAAGGTAGGATAGCACAACATCTTCTTGGACGCGCTGCTGAACGGTATCAGTTTTGCTGTCGGTTTTGATAAAATGCTCAGGCAAGTCGATATCTTTGACGTCGGAGATACGCGCCTGTAGTTGGCGGAGCTCGCCTGCTGTCTGTAGCGCGATACGATGCGCAGTAGTATTGCCTTCTAAAATAATCATCTTGTCCGGCGTTTGATGGCGCGGTAGTAGATGGAACACAGCGACTTCTTGTTGTTGCCACTCATAAGTCCATGTATGTTCACTATACTCATCGACACTTAAAATCAAACTACTAGGGATAAGCCAATCCGGTTGGTCGGTGGCTGGGACAATCGTTACGTCGAGCATACCATTGTTGGTGGTCAATAAGCTCACGGCTTCAAATGAGTGCTTTAGAATCTGTTTCATATGTCGCTCACAATAAATGACTACGAAGAGGCGGGCATCGCCCTTTCAGCAATATAATGGGTAAGTTTTTCTGCTAAGGCTTTGGGACTACCGACAAACTGACAATAACCTGAATCAATAATAGCTTGCGGCTGACTCGGACAAGCGCTTGAGCTTGGGTCTTGCGCCCACAATTGACTGTCATTATCTTGGATTAAGCTTAAATACTGCGAACCATCATTTCCCATCCCAGAGAAGATAATATTGATAAGCTCACTGCCATAAACATCACTGGTATTTTTCAAGATTTGACCGATAGCTGGCTTATAATCGCCTTCCCACGCCTGATCCATTAAGATGATACGACCAGTTGAATCGCAAACAATTTGTTTATCAATGGGTACAATGAGGCATTGCCCGCCGCGCAAACGCTGTGAGGAAGTTATCAGCTGACAGCGCCAGTCATTATGGCGATTGAGTATGCGTGGTAGCGTGCCTATCATCGCTTGGTTAAAATGATGGGCCAGTAAAATACTCACAGGCAAGGTGGGTGACAGATGATCTAGAAATTCTTTGACCGCACTAGGCCCGCCCATCGAAGCACCTAAAAATACCACATAATGCCAATCGTTAGGCTCATTTTGGTAAGCCGTATTCTTATAAGCAGGGCTATCTATTGCATTACTCAATAACGGCAACGCCAGCATTTGGGCAAGTTTGCGCTTGAGTTTGCGCTGCCATTTGGCATACTGCTCAGCTTCATTAAGATATGGCGCCTGGCTAAATCCGACTAGAACGGTAGCAGGTTGAGCAGCGGTGGTCGCTGTTGCCATATGCTCATCGTAATCACCGTCTATGAGCCAAATATCAATCGGCACTGTATAACGGCTCAACCTATTTTGTAATTGCGTCCGTGATACGCAGTCAACCAGCTGCAAACCACAACTACGCACGGTATCAGAAAAAGCCATGCGCTGATGGTGGTCTTCTGCCACCACCAGTACCCTGATATCGTTTTTATGCTTATCCCTTAGCATTAAGGCAGGTACACTATCCTTCATTGACTAAGCTAGCCTCTATACCCAATAATCCTTGGATTTTATTAAGAAGCTGGGTTTCTTGGAAAGGTTTGCCCATGTAGTCATTGACGCCAATCTCAAAAGCGCGCTCGCGATGCTTTTCACCGGTACGTGAGGTAATCATAATAATAGGCAGCTCTTGCAGGCGGCGATTATGACGTACTTGCGACGCGACTTCAAAGCCGTCCATACGCGGCATTTCAATATCAAGTAACATCAAGTCTGGCGTGGTTTCTTGTAAAATCTCAAGCGCATCGATACCATCTTTGGCAAGGACCACATTGAAACCTTGACGCTCTAAGAAACGTGAGGTCACTTTTCGTACCGTGACTGAGTCATCGACAACCAAAATGGTGGTTTTAGATTCTGTACTGCTACGAACACTGATAGCAGGTTTTGCGACTTCTCTGCCTAAAGCAGCATTTCGCATCAGTGCAATCAGATCCAGAATAAGCATGACCGAGCCATCACCCATGATGGTTGCCGCTGAGATACCCGATAGATTCGAGAATTGCTGGCCTAAAGGTTTTACCACGACCTCAATACGTGACCCTGCGATTTGATCAACCTGTAGGGCCATGTTTTGTCCACTACGGTTTTTGATAATAATTAGTGGCACACTGGTGTTAGTATTGACGACCAGCTCATTGAGTTTATTACCTGATAAAATCTCATTTAAATAACGCACGCGATAATCATTATCTTCAAAGTTAAGCGTGGCCGCACCCGATTGATAATAGTCATAAATTCTTTCTGGACTGATACGTACGACGCGCTCAATCTGCACCAGCGGTATCGCATAATAGCGGTCTGCGGCGCGAACCACCAACGCATCAGACACGGCAACGGTGAGCGGCACACGCATGGTAAAGCGCGAGCCTTTACCAAGCTCTGACACCACTGATACTGAGCCGCCTAACTGCCGAATCTCACTAATCACCACGTCCATGCCGACACCGCGACCTGATATTTGCGTCACTTGCTTACTGGTACTTAAGCCGGCGTTGAAGATATACTGCATGATATCAAGGTCACTAAGACTACTGTCTTCGGCGTCAATCAATCCTTGCGAGATGGCTTTATTGCGTACCGCTTCTACATCAATGCCGCGTCCATCATCAGTTAGCTGGATAATGATCTCACTACCTTCACGCAGGACTTCTAAAGTAATTTGTCCATTACGTTCTTTACCCGCTTCTAAGCGCGTTGCAACCGTTTCAATTCCGTGATCGACGGCGTTACGTAACATGTGCTCAAGCGGTGAGGTAATGCGCTCCAAAATGGTTCTATCCATTTCGTCATCAGTATTGACAATCTTTAAATCAACCGACTTGTTTAGCTCATTGGCTGTTTGACGCACGATACGCTCTAGCCTTGGCGTTAGGCGGGTAAAGGGTACCATCCGCGAATTCATCAAGCCGTCTTGTAGCTCAGTTTGTGTCCGCGATAATTGTAGCAACAGACTTTCGCTATCACGCATTTTTTCAAGTAAGGTATGATTAATATCAACCAAATCCGAGGCCGACTCAGTTAAAGATTTTGATAACTGGTTTAACGAAGAATACTGGTCCATCTCTAGAGGGTCGAAGCCTTCATGATTGACCAACTCATCATCAATCTGCGATAAAATCTGCGCTTCAAGCTCAATCTCCATCCGGCGCAACTGATCCGCTAGACGTTGTACAGTCGTTCCCATCTCTTCAATACTAGTGGTCAAGCTACTCATACCCATATCGATACGCGCACGGTTGATCGCTGATTCACCTGATAGATTAATCATATGCTCAATCAGACCACCTGAGATACGAATCATCTCATTGCTACTGGCGTTCTGTTCTTGCTCAGTCGTATCAGCCACCATCGGCGGCATCTCGCTGATATCTTTTTGAATATAGGTAGATTCTTGCTTTTCTTTCGCCAGCAAAATAGCATCGCGCTGCGGTTGCAACGACTCTTTTGGTATATGTTTTAAGCTATCGGGGTTTTTACTAAATTGCTGCAGCGCCTCAATTAATAAGTCTGGCGTTGGTGGGTTCACCTGTTGCGAGAGAATAAATACCGCATCTGCCAGCCAATCGTGACAGGCTACCAGTAGCTCCAAGACTTTTTTGGTAGCAGGTCGGCGACGATCAACAAAATCGGTATAAACCGATTCCATTTCATGCGCAAGGTCAGCGATACCACTTGCGGTCACCATACGCGCGCCACCTTTTAGGGTGTGTAAGTCGCGCTGTAGGGCTTGCAATGCAACCGTATCACTAGCATCACTTAAGAACGCTTGGAGATATTCATTACGGTTGGTCAGCGCCTCTGCTTCTTCTAAAAACACCTCTAAAATATCTGGGTCAGGTAAGCCGTTCGCCCAAGATTGTTTTATAATTCTATCTAAACTTAAGAAGTCTGCCGTTTTATCAATACGATGGGTGTATTCATTAGCGTTGATTTGCGGTTCTGCAGCAGCCTGATGTTGCGGCATTGGTACAATAAGCTCAACGTCTTTTGGTAACGCTGCTGCTTTTTCAAACTGCTGTAGTTGCTCAATCAGTTCAGGCGTAAAAAATGATTGCTGATAGCGGACAATATGCGCCACTTGCAATGACAAAGTATCTTGCACGACTTGCATAATTTCAAGCCACTGCGCCGTTGGCGTACGTCTTGCTTCAACGAATGCCTCGTAAATGCTCTCCGCCTCATGGGTCAAATCGCCAATACTGCGTATGCCTGCCATACGCGCACCACCTTTGATGGTATGCAGGTGGCGCTGTAAAACCTTTAAGGTATTGATATTGCTGATATCAGCACGCCATTTACTAAAGCTATCATTAAGCGCATCATCAAGCTCCTGCGCTTCTTCTAAGAAGATTTCTAATAGCTCAATATCGGTATCGATGGTTTCAAGCACAAGCTCAGGCGCAGCAATACTTTGCACTGTGCCTTTAGCCTCTTCTTCAGCCTCTTTATCAATATCAGTATGTCCTACAGTACCTGCATTGCTATTGCTATTGCTATTGCTATTGCTATTGCTATTGCTATTGCTATCTTCACTTTGAGCAATATTTTTTAGCTGCTCAATAACCTGCCCATCAATTTTCAATGAGGTGCTACCCGCTAAAGCATCAAATAAACCAACTAGCTGACCATGACCTGCGAGCAAAGCGGCTTGGATATTAGTATCACGGGATTTTTCAGGATGATGACTTAAATAAGTATAAGCATTTTCCAATTCGCTAAGAATCAAGGCAAACTTTGGTACATCTTGTGCTTTGCTAGCTAGATGTTTAATTTGTGAGACTTGCTTTGCTATATAACTTTGAATCTGTTCTTGCTCTGCATTAAAAACCGCTTCTAGCTGCCATTCTGCATCTAGTAGCTCATTGATATCATCATCTAACAATTGACTTATCGTTGGTTTACCATCGGCTGGCTCTTCATCGCTAATAGTATACTTCTCACCAAGCATGGCTTGTAAAGAAGCAATATCTTGCTGACTTTGCGCCTCTTCTGACGAAGCTTCTCGCTCCTGCACATCGCGTTTATAATTAGCTAGGTAGCCTTCAATCAGCGTCACAGACTGGGCAAGCGCTTTTACATGCTGAGCATTCATTGGCGTGTCTTGCTGCTGCAAAAACTCCAAACTTTGCTCTATCGTCGTGCCAACCTCACTGATTGCCGTCAAAGCACTAGCGCCAGACGCTGCTCTTAGCGTATGAAAAGCGCGAACAATCTCATCACTTACGGCGACATAAGGCTCGTCTTGGTGATCAAGAACAAAGTCTTTAATGCTTTCTAACAGCTCTTCGGCCTCTTCAACAAAAATATCGAAAAAGATTTGCTCTTCTTCGCTTTGAGGCGTCAAGATGATGGGCGCTTCGGCCATTTTTTCATTTACCGAATAAATGGTTTGCAGCGTACTATCAATACCACTGTTACTTTCGGCAATGTCATAAGCCGTGTCATCAGCAAGTTCTTGATCTGTATTTTTAACATCAGAATATTGCGCTGTGCTTATGTCCTGCTGCTGCTCAGAACCATCAAATAGTTGTTTATGTAGCGCGCGGTAGCTGAATTCATTACCTAATTGCTTACTAAAAGCCTGAGCACAAGCCACCCATAATGGTACAAGCGCAGGATAATCTTGACTGTCATTTTCAAAGGTAGTTAATAGCGTTGGATAAGCCGCTAACACATCACCGATAAGCTGCTGTATGTCTGCAGACACTACAATTGTATTATCTAAAATACGGTTGAGCATATTTTCTATCGACCAGGCTAGCTCAGCGCTATAGTTAGCACCAACCATACGACCCGAGCCTTTTAAAGTATGGAAACCGCGACGAATATCAGTTAACTGGCTTAAGTTATCAGGAGTAAGCTGCCAATGCTCATATAAGGACACAATTTCTTCTAGAACTTCATTGGCCTCTTCTATAAATATCTCTTTGATATCAGGATCAGCATCGTTAGCATCTGTCGGTAGCGACTGCGCCGCTGTCATAAATGGGATTAATACCTCTGGTATCTCTAAATCCGTTAATGAGGCTGAAAAGTCTGTTTTTACTTCAAAAACTTCGTCAAAGTTGC
This sequence comes from Psychrobacter sp. UBA6291, assembly GCF_002439405.1. Classification (NCBI taxonomy): domain Bacteria; kingdom Pseudomonadati; phylum Pseudomonadota; class Gammaproteobacteria; order Moraxellales; family Moraxellaceae; genus Psychrobacter; species Psychrobacter sp. UBA6291. The sequence continues at coordinate 24,361 of NZ_DJUD01000043.1, forward strand.
TAACAGAGTCCTTTATGTTTAGAGTATCAACTTGTTCGGTATTTAAGAGTTTCTCATCTGTCGATTGCGTACACTCATCTAGTACCGCATTATTTTTTTCAACCTCATCTGTAGAGAAATTACCATCAAATGCCTCTAAACCTGTATTGATAGGCTGCTGGCTTATTAAGTTATTGCTTTGCAAAATGGTAATGGCTGGATCAAAACTTGGTGGGTTCTGTGCTGCAAAATCAGCCAACATCGCTGGTAGATGCTTAGTGGTTTCTGTGACGAGTGCCACGACCTCATCGGTCACTGGTAGGGTTTTGTCCAACAGACGGTTGAGTAGGTTTTCAATAGACCACGCCATCTCACTGATACTAAAAGCACCAACCATACGCCCTGACCCTTTCAAGGTATGAAAGCCTCTGCGTATTTCAGTTAATGGCGTTAAATCTTGCGCATCTTGCTGCCAAATGGGTAAGAAATCCTCTAAATCAGCAACAACCTCTTCAACCTCTTCGATAAATATCTCGCGAATATCTTCATCCACATCAAAGTTATCAGGCTTAAGCTCACTGCGAACATTTAATAAAGCGGCGCTTTCTTTTTTATCGCTATGGTTTGTGTTATCGGTTAAATCAATGTCTTCATTAGCAACCGTAACAGGCGCAATCTCGCCACTATCATCGTAGCGCAGTACATCATTTGTCACTTGCTTTTGCGTTAAAAAGGTATCATTAACGGTTTCAGGTGCAGCTATATAGCCACTAAGTAGTGTCGCCGCCTTGTCGATATATTCATGAGCTTTGTTCAATAAAAGCTGATCGAAGACCTGCTGCGCAAGATAGTCGAGCAGCAATTCGATAGAGGTTAAACCTTCGGCTAAGGCTTCGGTGACATCCCAGCTCAGTACGGCAACATCATGAGTGGTTAACTGATCGAATATATTTGCTATTTTATCGGTCGCTTGACGGATAGATGATAGGCTCATACTGTCAAAAGCTTCGCCAATGTTAGAAAAATCTACAGCGTCTGGTAATAGCGCTAGGTCTTGGCGCTGAATATAATCACTAAAGCCTTGCTTAACGTCTTCAACCGCAATACGCAGCTCGCGCAGCTCTTTATCGTCCGTCTTAATTTGGTGGCTGCTTTCTACTTGCACACTATCCATGTCATCATGAGTAATGACCTCAGCCGCAGGTATAAAAGAAGCCGCGCTTCCTATTTTACTTAAGATAATTTGTTCGGTACTGTAGATAGCATTGTATAATTCTTGGAGACGCTGCTCAATTTGCCACTGCTGTTGTGATTGCTCTTCTACCACTCCAGTTTGGGCAATTAAGTCACGTTCTATATCTGCTAGGATAGATGCTGCTTGCGAGGCAAACGATGTCCAACCGCGACTTTCTAGCTGATTGCTGATTTGTTGTAGTGGTTTAATTAGAGTTTGCGGCTTATCAAGGTTAAAAATCAGCGTATCAATATCACTTAAAATGCGCGGTAAAAAGCGTGTTTCGACCTCTTGCAGCGCTACGCTTTGCAGCATAGCTTGCGTGCTATCGCTCTGTTTGGCAAGGCTGCTGATTTCGATATAAATATTCGCTATTAGCTCGCTGATAACACTCGGCGATAGCGCTTTTTGATGGGTGTTCGACTCTATTAACGCATCTAATTGACTCAATAGCGCGGCGTAATACTTAGGTCGCGGCGTTTCGTTATGGGCAAGGTCATGTAGCCAAGCTTCAGTCAAATACCAAAGGCGCTGCAAATCGGCATCTGCTGCGGTTTGCCATAAGTATTGAGCAACTTTTTCTAAAGTCGCCAGTATAGAAGCGTCATTGGTATTAGCGGCAAGTAACGCTTGCGCTTGTTGACGCCAAACCAATAGCAACTGCTGAGACTGCGCTTGGTCTAAACTGACCACTGCCTTACTAGCAGGTACCGCAATATCAACAATATCGTTAGTGGCAATGCTAGCAAGACTGTCCTCTTTAGAGTCTAAAGAAGCGTCTACAAGGTGATCAGTCACTATATCATAACGTGCTAAAACTTGGGTAAGCTCAGCTGATGTTTTATTTATTAAAGCGCTATGAAAATTGCTCGTACGTGCGTAGTAAACCAGCTCACGTGTAAGCAGTCGATGCCCTACTTGACCAATACGGCTGGCATCAGCACCGAAATTGTCTATTTCTGCCCCTGCAAGTAAGCTGAGCTTAGTAGCCAAATTTGCCAATATCGGCAAGTTAATCATGGTCAAAGCGCCACCAATCTGATGATAGCTTTGTGCCATCTGCTCATAATCAGCGTTTTTTTCACCCAATTGCCAGCCATCAGCTATCTGTGATAATTGCTGATCAAACAGTGGCAGTAACCACTCAAGTGTCACCATGTCGTTGGGCTGGTTTTTCATAGATGTATCCTAACTCGTCTAGGCGCTAATTTAGGCACTGGTTTTTTGCCAGGCGTTAATCTGTGGGTGCGCAATACGGCGCATGTTTGAAGGACGCCAAAATAACGCCTCACCTGGAGCCAATATAATATAACCGCCTACTGCGCACTGCTCTGATAACCGCGCTAATATATCGCGCTGATCAAACTTACGAAAATAAAGCAGCATGTTTTGGCAGACAATGACTTGTTGTAAATGCGGCGTTGGCGGTTTTTTGTCGATAATGTTGTGTAAAGCAAAGCGTACATGCTGTTTTAGCGTTGGCATCACCTGCCAGTGGGTACGAGCGTTTTTCTCTGTATTTTTTTGCATAGACACAGGCATAAAACGTAATTCTTCAACGATACTTGCTGGCCGCAATGGTTGAATAAATTGCTGGCAATCTTGCGGAATCAAAGCCAGTTGCTTATTATCATACTGACCTAAACGTGCTTTTTTTAAAGCTTGCTGACTGACATCAGTCCCTAATATACGGTAATTGGTCAGCTGCTTTGCGGCCAAACTCATGGCCAGCGACCAAGTTTCTTGCCCACTGGCACAGCCGACGCTCCAGATACGGAATAAATCATCAGGACTGCTGGCATCAATACTAGCGCTGCTATCATTAGCATTGCAGCTCGTACTAGCAGCTATTAGCTGCTCTCGTTGCCACCGCAAGGCGTAATCAGTGATAAACTCTATAGAGGGCAAATGGCGAAAAAAGCGGCTTTCATGAATGAGCACTTTATCTAACAATTGCTGGCGCAGCTCATGATTAATCGGCAACTGATGCCATAATTGTATGATGCTCAAACCATAGCCCAGTGCCGTTTGGCTGACGGCGTTGACCAACCATTTACGTTGAACATTTGGCAATATAAAACCAATCTCTTGTTCTATATAGCGTTGCCATTGCTCAGTATCAAAAGCAACATCATCCCACAAAGCCTCGGCTACCAAAGCGTCAGCTTTATTTATCATCAGACTGTCTTTTTGAGTATGATTATTCACGTGACCTGCTATTAATAGTGTTGCTCAAAAGAAAAAACGAGTAGAGCAACTGCTTGGTTAATATTTCAATATCACAGTCATAAGCTGATAACTAGAAATTACATGCTCGCCGAAACACTTTCATCAACTTCTAAATACTCATCTTCGCTAAGCTCTTGCTCCAACTGCTCGTCATCATTAGAGATCTTAAAGCCGGTGACCGACTCTTGCAGTGCCGCCGCCATTTCGCTCAGCTCGCCAATAGAGCGCGCTGTTGCCATCGAACCAGACGAGGTTTGCGAAGTAATATCTTGAATAATATTCATGGTATGCGAAATATGACCTGCAGACTCGGCCTGTTGTAGCGCGGCGTTAGAGATGTTTTGAATCAGGTCCGCCAAGGTATTTGAAACCGTTTGCACCTCTTCTAGTGCTTCACCCGCATCTTTTGCCAAACGGGCACCACGTACTACTTCAGAAGTTGTTGATTCCATTGACATCACTGCTTCACTGGTGTCGGCCTGAATGGTTTTTACCAGCGTTTCGATCTGTTTGGTTGCGTTTGCTGAACGCTCAGCAAGACGCTGAACCTCATCGGCAACAACCGCAAAGCCTCGACCTGCTTCCCCTGCCATCGATGCCTGAATCGCAGCATTCAATGCCAAGACGTTGGTTTGGTCAGCAATATCGTTAATTAGACCAACGATATCACCAATCTCTTGCGAAGACTCACCGAGACGCTTGATACGTTTTGAGGTTTCTTGAATCTGATCGCGAATCACGTTCATACCTTCTATCGAGCGCTGTACAACTTCCGCGCCGTTATAAGCAATGGCAACCGAACGCTGTGCAACCGTCGCCGATTCTGAAGCGTTATTTGACACTTGGTCAATCGAGACTGTCATCTCATTAATCGCCGCAGATACGCCAGCAATTTCTTGTGCTTGGTGCTCTGAAGCTTCAGCAAGCTCAACTGCATTCATCTGCGTTTGCTCTGAGGACTGCGAGACACGCTCAGCAGTACTGTTAATAACCAGTACTAATTGGCGTAATTGGTCAATTGCGAAGTTCACAGAGTCAGCAATCGCACCAGTAAAATCTTCCGATACCGTCGCGTTTACTGTTAAGTCACCATCTGCCAAATCGCCCAACTCATCTAGTAGACGCAAAATTGCAATCTGGTTACGCTCGTTCTCTTCTTGAATTTGGCGCGCGCGCTCAGACTCCGCTTCTGCTTCTTGACGACGGCGTAAGGTTTCTTTTTCAATCAATAAACGCTCTGAGCCGCCACGTTGTTTGAGTAATTGGTATAAAGCGAATAAAACGCCCAGTACACCTACCACAAAAACAATCACCGGTAAGATGACTGATTGATTAAAATTACTTAAATATTGACTGACCGACGACAATGAATTGACCAGCCAAAACAGACAAGCCACGCTCACTAAAGCACAAAGCCCTAATAACAGCTTCCATTTACTATTAGCATCTGTCGTTGTTTTATTCGTACCAGCTACAGGGTTGTTTATAACATCACTCATCGTGCCTATTCCTTTCAAACAATCGTCAAAGTCGTATCGTGACTGACTCTGAAATCATATTGCCATCAAAACAACAGTGATTCACAAAGCCTGTATGAATGCTGACATCTCATCAAACCATGTCAGCCTTTGTTCTTTTCTTGCTTTAATAAACACCCCGTTAATAATCGAAGTGTTTATTAAGGTTGATGTATTTACCAAAAATCAATATTTAGAAAAAACAGCTAATTACTAGTTACTCACAGCCACTAGATGGCAGCATCGGTATATTGCAAGTCCTGTGCCAGTAAGCTTGGCATAAATACATACCAATCTTGCTCATCTTTGACAAACTTACCGTGGTTATAAGGCGCAAATGGCGAGCTCGGTTCAAGCGCTTCTGCTCGATATTGGTCTTGGGTAAACTGCTCAATACCCAGCACCTGATCGACCAGCAGTCCTGAAAACACATTATCGTGATCTATGACAATGACCTTACGCTGGCTCATTTGCGTCAATCGGCTAGGTACTTGTAAAAACCGCGACAAATCGGTTAACGGCAACAAGCGCCCGCGGATGTTGGCGATGCCGAGCATCCAAGGCTTTACTAAAGGTAAGCTGGTATATTCTGGCATGGACAATACTTCTGATACTTGACCCATTGGTGCCACCAAACGCTGACCGCCAATTTCAAATACCACGCCTTGCCAATCAAACTCCTTGCCGCCGCGGCGACCACTTTTGCGCGCGCGTGCTAAGTCTGCTATACGCAGCAGCTCAATAAATCCTCTGGATGCCACAAGCTACCCCATTACTTTACGAATTATCTGGACCAAACCACTTTCATTAATCGGTTTGGTGATATATTCTTTAGCGCCTTGACGCTTGCCCCATACTCGATCTGTTTCTTGATTTTTAGTACTGATCATAATAATAGGGATATGAGCAGTCGTTTTACCGCGCGTAATTTTGCGGGTTGCCTGAAAACCATTCATCTCAGGCATCACCACGTCCATCAAGATGACGTCTGGTAGGTGGTCGGCGGCCATCTGACAGCCCTGCTCTCCATTGCTCGCTTCTAATACTTGAAAGTTATTTTTAGAAAGCATGTCGCGAAATTTCGCCATCTCAGATGGCGAGTCGTCAATGACTAAAACAGTAGTCATAGGTGTTTCCTTTATTTTCGATGATATCCATTAGGATATATTGTTAAAACAAACCGATTAAAAAATAAATCGCATTGATTGAATGCCAATATGATTTACATCAAGATAAAAATTAAGCAGCAAGCACTCACTGTTAACCTAAATAACCGAGCTTATAATCTATTTTTTATAGCAGGTTTTTGACGCGCTACTATTAACGTTACTGATTATTTAACGATACTGGTTAATCGCCTCAAAAAGCTCATCTTTACTAAATGGTTTGGTCAAATACTCATCAGAACCAACAATGCGGCCGCGGGCTTTATCAAACAAGCCATCTTTCGATGACAACATAATCACCGGTTTGCTCGCATAATCTGGATTATTTTTTATCAAAGCACAAGTCTGATAACCATCTAAACGTGGCATCATGATATCTACAAAAATGATATCTGGATTGTTATCAACAATCTTCGCTAAGGCATCAAAACCGTCAATGGCGGTGACGACTTCACAACCCGCTTTTTGCAATAAAGTTTCTGCGGTACGGCGAATGGTTTTTGAGTCATCGATTACCATTACTTTTAAACCATCAAAGTTATTTTCCATTATCTCTGTCCTATAAACGACTATTTATTCGGGGTACTATTTATGAATATGAACGATCACACTAAGATACTAAGTCAAGCTGGGTGACGAATACAAGGAAATAAGCCGTCATCTTAATTAGACCAATGGTATATTTCGTATAAAAATAAATAGCTAAGTTTTTACGCTAAGTATCTACTTATTCGCTAAGCATGGTTAATAGCGCGTTATCATTCGTCACTATACGCACTTTAGGGCCAATTATCTTAGCAATTTGCGCGGTATTTTAAGTCTTTTTGACGCTTTATGATAGTAATACTAGCTTGCGCAGACGTACCATCTAGTCATGGCTGCAAATGCTTACTTTTCAAACTTCCTGCTTCCTAAGTACCTGTTAATGCTTTTTTAAAATAGCTCTTTTTAAATATAAACGTGCACCATAGTCAATACGCTAAGATTCTAGACATTATATAGAAACAACGCGTACCTTACTGAATAATTCTCTTTTGTCATAAAAATGTATCAATATATTTTATTATGTTCGTTTTAGCACAGTTATGAGCGCTTTTCCAGTCATTTAATGAATTTATGTTCAAATAAATAACTGTAAATTCATCACTCTAGCCAAATTCTTCTCATTAACTATGCTTATCATCAACTATTTGTTTTTACGTGTGATCTATCGGGGGATACCTAGATACGCTGAAATTCGTCTTTCAAAATCAGTAAATAAGAGTAATCATTTCACCGCCTCATAATTCCCTATATAATAAAAATTCGTTGACAAGGGTGATCGCTATGACAGGTTTTATAGATTTAAGGCGCTTGAAGGCTAAATTTTCAAGCACCATACTTTTAGCTTCTAGCCCATTAAAAAAGAGTGCGTATCTTTTGGGCGCGGCGCTGCTTATCGCCTGCCAGCCCTCCCCGCCTACGTCAGAACCTGTCACAGCTGAAAATAGCGAGGCCTTTGATACACCTCTACTCATACGTGCTGATAGCATTACGATGACCCCTGATCATATCCTAAGCGTCAAACCAACCCGTTATCAGCCTAGCCTTGGCTTAGAAGGTGAGATTGAGCCTATCAAACAGGTAAACCTAATTGCTGCCCAAGCACTGACGGTAGAGCAGGTGTGGGTGAAAATAAATCAACGGGTCGAAAAAGGCGCACCATTATTCACCGTTCGACGGCAAGCAGGGCCTATTGACTCAACAGAGTCATCTGAACAAGCCGATGATGAAGTAGCAACTTCCTTAGAAGTAGAAGATGAAGTAGCAGATAATAAAGGTGCGGCCACTGAACCAAAACCGTCTGCCATCAACAGTACTCAAGCGGCGCCAAAAGACTCCACTGTTAAGAATTCAGATAATATAAAACCCAGTACAGAAAAAAATAGTGAGGATGATAAAGAAAATTCTGCTAATGCAAGCCGTCACGACTTAGACAATAATCAAGCTTCTAAGCATACAGAAACGGCGAATAATTTGATAACGGTACGGGCAAGCTTCGCAGGTCATATCGAAAAGCTATACGTCGAAAGCGGCCAACAAGTAGCACCGCGTCAACCTCTTCTAAAGCTTAGCGACGGGACGGAGCTGCATTTTAGCGCAAGCTTACCAATTGAAGCCAAATCTCAAATCTCCGTTGGACAAACGGTTAACTTCACGGCGGAAGGCTTGATAGATAAATTTACCGGTCAGGTCAGTAAGCTGACAGTCACTGAGTTACCAAAGCAGCTATTGGTTTATGTCAATGTGGTTGATAATGAAGTCAGTCGCAACCAAATACGACCTGATATGCAGGTGACTGGGCGCGTTGACTACGGACAAATAGAAGTTGGAACCATTGTTCCTAAGCGCGCGCTGCACAATGTTGACCTAACCGTGCTGCACAAACCGCCTTATAAGCCGCTGCGTCCTTTGCATGCTAACGTTTGGATTATCAAACAAGACCAGCGTTTGACGCGCCAGCCCGTCGAAGTCATCGAGTATGACCCGCTGACCAAACAGTATTTAATTGCCGGTATTACCAATGACAGTTTGATTTGTTTGGCGAATTTACCGGTGGAATCTGAAGGTAAAAAGGCGGTGGTTTCATAAGCGCCAAAGCTCGTAGTTACATTGTGTAGAAACATTAACAAAGCCTATCTTGTTTAATAACATCCTGTTTAGGCAATATAGCGTAAACTAATAGGGATTACGCTTTGAGTGAGAATGAACTAAGAGTTAAGGGCATTGAAAATTTAGGGCGTGCTTATTTACAAAAACAGATTTATAAAGACAGCATTGGTAGATAGGCACTTTTAAAGCAGTATTTTTAAACAGCATTTTAAACAAACTATAACAACAACTAGAGGAAAAATTATGAGTAAGCAAATTTTATTAATTGAAGACGATCCAGATTTAGCCGAATTAATCAGCGATTATCTGACCATGAACTATTATGATGTACATCATGCAGGGCTGGGTCAAGAAGGTTTGGACTTGTTAGACGCTAAAGAGCGTGACATCGATTTGGTGGTATTAGATTTGATGCTGCCTGATATGGATGGCATGCAAGTTTGCCAAAAGATACGTGGCAACAAAAACAACATGACCAATAAAGTGCCGATTATTATGCTAACGGCAAAAGGCGACACCACAGACCGTGTATTAGGTTTAGAGATGGGCGCCGATGATTATATTGCCAAACCCTTTGAGCCGCGCGAACTGCTCGCGCGTATTCGTGCCGTCATTCGTCGTCATGAACAGCCAAACCAAGCTGACAGTGAGTCTGATAGTTTAACCTTTGGGCGTTTAAGCGTTTTCCCTGACAGTCATGAAGTCACTATCGATGATCAACCAGTCCGCTTGACGACGCATCAATTTCAGCTGCTGCATTACTTTGCTACCCACTCGGGCAAAGTATTAAACCGTGAGCAATTATGGCAAGCGATGCCAAACGATGATAGCTCGGATAACATTGATCGCGCCATTGACGTGCATATTTCGCGCTTGCGTGCGTTAATCGAAGACAATCCGCGCCAGCCAAAACGTATCATTACCGTACGCGGTGTGGGTTATCAATTCGCTACCGATCAGGTATAGTTAGCACATGCAATCAAACGCTATTAAATTAAGCCCGTATTGCGATAAACTTATTAAAATAAAATGAATAAAATGGTTATGAGCATTTGATAATAGAGATGATTTAATGCAACAACTGGGTTTTCGTTCCGTATTTGCCAAACTATTTGCCAGTGTCATGCTGGCACTTATTTTATTTGCGGTAGCGATGGTGTTATTGACCCAGTTGGTACATGACAAAGACGCTGGTATTCGTTCAGAAATCTTAGCCACGCAAATTTTGGGTCAAGTCGACCCATTTTTGCATGAACTAAATATTGCTGTCAGTAAAGACAACCGCTTACAAGCGCGCTTTATGCTAGCGGTGGTCAAGAAAAGCTTTGATATTTTTGATGAATCACTGCAAGCAAAAATGGGGCTATATGACAATGAAGGTCATTTGCTCATGCAAAGCGACAACAGTGATTTGCCGTTAGAATTGCCTGCGCCGCCCTCACTATTAGCGCGCGTCTTTCCCTCATTTGCCGAAACCTCCCCAACCAAGCAAGCCCAAGTTTATAGTAGCACCGGTTATACGCTATTATACGAATCACGCTTGCCGCCTAAAAAACCTGTCCTCTCTGCCGCCCTAAACTTATTTACTGGTACGCTATTGCTGCTGCTTATCATGGCAGGGGTACTTTGGTGGATTGCGCGTACCATTACTTGGCGTATCAATCAGATGAGCCAACAAATGGCGCAATTGGGCGACGGCGACTTTACGGTGCGAGTCAATGCCCGCGGTAATGATGAGATTGCATCACTTGCGCGCGGCTTTAACCAAGCAGCACAAAAAATTGAACACCTAATCAATGCCAATAATCTGCTATTGGCGCACGCCTCGCATGAGCTGCGTACGCCCATCACCCGTATTCGCTTACAGATTGAGATGATGGATATGCTGGCAGGGGCCTTGCCGAGTGATACCAAAGAAAAATTTGATAAGCGCGCCCAAGCCATCAATCGCGATTTGTCCGGATTAAACGACTTGGTCGAGAGCATTTTATTAGTCAGTCGTTTAGACGCTGGACACGCGCTACAACAAGTTGAGCATTTAGACTTATATGATTTAGTAAACCAAGAGCGCCAGCATTATCCTGAAGCAACCTTGATTGGCGAGCATATCGTTATCGATGGTCAATCATCGATGCTGACCCATTTAATACGTAATCTCTTGACCAATGCTATGCTGCACGGCAAGCCGCCCGTTACGGTATTACTTTACGGTGTGCAAACGCTGGATGAAGCCGACGCTATTCCCGATTACCTTTTGCAAACCATACTGTGCAGCAGCTTTGTCGATTACAACAGCTCAGACTTTGATTCTTATGACGAAGAAGCGCCTGATAGTAACCATGCGCTTGAAATTGATCAAAACGCCCAGCAAAATGCTGATGACGCCACTGTTCCTAACGTTAATGTTGTTCTTAGCGACAATAAAGCCACCTCAACCTTAACGTCGACAGAAGAAGCGTCGACCGCAGCGTTATTACCAGCGCCAGTGATTTATAAAAATGGTGAAAGCATCACTGTGGATGCTGAGATTAATGGCAATATTGATAGTGATAACAGCACAGATACTGATAAATCATCGACTGCAAAAACTATTGACTCATCTAATGAGCGAAACAATGACCTAAGTAGCACCACTGAGATCGAAACCTTTGTTGAGCCGTCGTTATTACTTACCTATCAGCGCTTTACCACTGATCTGACAGAAAAAATTAAAAAAGTTATTTGGCGTGCGGTTCCTGAACAACAAGAAACTTCCATCAACGACATCGATGACAAGACTATCAATAAACAGATAGAAGAAGCGGATAAAAACGTTAGTACTGAGAAGGATGACGCCAAAAGTGCCACCAAAGATCCTAATAGAGAAAACGGTAATAAAGAAAACGGCGACACGGCAAACGCTACCCGCAAAGAAGGCATATTTAGTAAGCATCTCAAAAAGCCGAAAGCTGAGCCAACACGCCCGCTACCAAAATTTGCGGTGCTGGCGGTGATTGATGAAGGCGAAGGTATCCCTGAGAATAAACGCGAAGAAGTCTTTAGCCCCTTTGTACGCTTACAGCAAAAAAACAAAGGCTCGGGGCTTGGTTTATCGTTGGTTGCCCAGATAGTGACGGCGCACCAAGGCCGTATCATTACAGATACCATCAATGGTCATACGCGATTTTTAGTGGTATTACCCGTCAAGCACGACCCTCATTATCAACATGACAGCCGTCACTGATCTCATCAGCTAACCAAGCTACAGCCAAGATTATCCGTTAATCATGGATGTCCATATCCAAAACGCTGCATAATATGCTATATTAGCGCCCCTTATTATAGGGTTATTGAAGGTTGATTTTAATTTGCGCACAAATGGCAAAAGAGCCTGCAACCGCTTCATAACCATTAAAATATTTATTAAATTTTGAGCATTCCATGAGTGACATGATTGTCTTAAACGATGTGACCAAAAGCTTTTTAGGCGACCGGTCTATAAAAGATAAAGACGGCAAGCCACATTGGTTTACTGCGGTTGAGCCGACGTCTTTAACGGTAAAGCAAGGCGAAATCTTTGGTTTAATGGGTTATTCGGGCGCGGGTAAGTCTACTTTATTGCGCCTGATTAATTTACTTGAGCGCCCAGATTCCGGTCAAGTCATCATAGATGGTACCGACTTGACCACCTTATCGGCCAGTGAGTTGCGTATCGCCCGCCACAATATCGGTATGATTTTTCAGCAGTTTAACCTAATGTCTAACCGTACTGTGTATGATAATGTCGCCTTTAACTTAACGGTGGCAGGTTATCCGCGCGCCGATATATATAAGCGGGTGATGGACTGTTTAGAAATTGTTGATTTGACTGACCGTGCTGGGCACTATCCTGCGCAGCTATCAGGCGGACAAAAACAGCGTGTCGGTATCGCCCGTGCGATCGCGCCTAGCCCAAAAGTATTATTGGCTGATGAGCCGACCAGTGCGCTTGATCCTTCAACCACACGCAGCTTATTGACTTGTCTGCGTGATATTAATGAGCAGCTTGGCGTCACCATTGTCATCGTCACCCATGAGATGAGTGTTATTCGTAGGCTATGCGACCGCGCTGCATTGTTACATCAAGGGCAGTTGCTCGAGGTTGCCGATATCCGCGACGGCCTGATTCAGGCCACGACCCCGATTGGCAAAGGCTTGGTTCATGAAGATTAAGAGGCAGGAGAATAGACATGTTAACTGGTGCTGAATTATCCGCCTCATTGGACAAGCTGCTCGCGCTACGTAAAGAAATTATGCAAGCGTTCGTCGATACCTTTATTATGCTGGGTATTTCGACAACGGTCGCCATCGTCATCGGCGGTCTGTTTGGGGTATTCTTATTTTTATCCAGTGATCGGCAGTTTTTGCAAAATAAAACCTTGTATGGTGTCCTTGGTGCGATCACCAACTTTATGCGCGCCTTCCCGTTTGTGATTTTGATGATTGCCATGAGTCCTTTTACCAAAGCCATCGTTGGTACGGGTATTGGACCGATTGCCGCGTCACTAGTACTGGCGATTGCCGGTTCCTTTTACTTCGCACGCTTGGTCGAGCAAAATCTGCGCGAAGTACCACGCGGCATTATTGAAGCAACGGAATCGATGGGCGCCCGCCCCTTGACTATCATCAAAGTATTGCTCAATGAAGCGCGCTCGGGCTTGGTGCTGTCTGTGACCATTTTATGTATCAGCTTACTGTCGTTTTCGGCGGCGGCGGGTATGATTGGCGGCGGCGGTTTGGGCGATTTGGCCATTCGTTACGGTTATTATCGCTATCAAACTGAGGTGATGGTCTTTATCGTTGTGATGCTATCGATTATGGTTATCGGTATTCAGGCGTCTGGTAATTGGATCGCCACCCGTTTGGATAAACGTTAAGCCAAAAATTTAGTCTTTACCCTCTCTATTATGGTGATTTCACCTTTTATTTTGAGAGGCAAAGACTGTTTAATATGAATAATACTCAAGGTTTAATGCCGATTCATCCTAAGCAAATGCTTGACTTTGTAACTGATTCCCTTTAATTTTGATACTATCTTAACAGCCTTTAACTTAGCAGCATTACTATTCATAATGTTGCTTTTTTAATGCGGATTTTTACTGTTGACATTTAATCCCTATTCCCTCCCCCTTATTAAGGAAGTTTCATGAAATTAACAGATATCAGCCGTCAACTCGCGACCGCATTGGCCACCGTTGGCGTATCAGGCCTTGTATTGGTCGGTTGTAATAACTCATCAGCACCAGAAGCTAGCAAAGAGCCCGTCACTGAAGGTGCTACTGAAACAGTGGGCACAGAAACGGCAGCGGGCAACGATATCGATCCTGAACATAGCAAGATTGTGATCGGTACCACTGAAGGCGATTTTGCTGATATGGTTCGTAACCAAGTAAAGGGCTCATTGGAAGCGCAAGGCTATGAAGTCGAGCTGGTCACCTTTACCGATTATGTACGTCCAAACATTGCTTTGGCTGATGGCGATTTAGATATCAATATCTTCCAACATAAGCCTTATCTTGATACCTTTAAAAAAGAGAACAATCTTGATTTGGTGGAAGTCTTCCAAGTGCCAACTGCGCCACTTGGCATCTATACTGGCAAAAAGACCAAGCTTGACGAAGCCTACAAAGGCATGAGCGTTTCTGCGCCTAATGACCCAAGTAACTTCGCCCGCGCGTTGGTCATGATGGATGAGCTTGGCTGGATTACCCTAAAAGACAATATCGATCCTCTGACCGCATCAAAAGCAGATATCGCTGATAATAGCAAATACGACATCAAAATTGTTGAATTAGAAGCGGCGCAGCTGCCACGTGCGCGTGATGAAGTAGACTTTGCTGTTATCAATGGCAACTACGCAACCGATGCGGGCATTAAGCTGACTGAAGCGCTATTTCAAGAGCCAAGCTTCGCTTATGTCAACTGGTCTGCCATCAAAACGGCAGATAAAGATAAGAAATGGGTCAAAGACGTGACCAACGCTTATAACTCAGACGCCTTTAAAAAGTATGCTCACGATAGCTTCCCAGGCTACAAATACCCAAAAATCTGGGGTGAGAACACAGCTACTGCTGCTGCAGCCCCTGCTCCTACAACAGATACTGCACCAGTTGCCGAAGCTGCTGCTCAATAGTTAATATTAACCATTGTATAAAACGATTAATTCGAATAAATAAAACGTTTTCACAGTTAAAACTGCCTTAATTTGAAAAAGCGGTGTAATGGACATTATTCATGCTGGCGTAGTGTCTAACACTATATACTGTCTATATTTGCA
>NZ_DJUD01000034.1:0-73493 GCF_002439405.1 Psychrobacter sp. UBA6291
CATGAATTTTGTCCATTACACCGAAAAAGCCCATTATTTTGAATAGTGGGCTTTTTTGCTCTTAAATTTTATTGAATGGGTACAATCAACGACTCGCAATGACGTTACAGCCTGTTTGTGGTTTGTAGGAAAGCGTCACTTACTCTTTCACTTAGCCTATTTTCTTTTTATAGTGGCTAAGCTTACTAGAGAATGCACCTTAATATAAGCTTTGATTTAATAGAAATCGATGCTTAATAAAATTTAAGAAATTTATATGTCTGCTCAAATTCTCTATTAATAACGATAAGAACCATTAATAAATCACAAAAAAACAAGGATAATAATATGCGTGCTAAAACTTATAATATTCGCACCGCTGGACAAGCGAACATTCCGGTACTCGGACTGGGTACATGGCAATCAACGGGACAAGACTGTATCGATGTGGTCAGCCAAGGGCTACAAATGGGCTATGAGCATATTGATACCGCCCAAGCTTATGATAATGAAGTCGAGGTAGGAAAAGGCATTAAGCAATCAGGCGTCGCGCGTGATAAGTTCTTTTTAACGACCAAAATATTTCCTGATGACATGAAGTTTGAGCCAGAAAAACTTATCGCTGCGGCCAAGCGCTCGTTAGAAAACTTAGATACTGATTATGTTGATTTACTGCTGCTGCATTGGCCTGATGATCGGGTGCCTTTGTCTGAAACGATGCCAGCGCTTTGCGAGCTACAAAAACAAGGGCTGACTCGTAATATTGGGGTATCTAACTTTAATATCGCCAATATTATCGAGGCTAAAAAATATGCTGATGTGCCTATTTCCGTTAATCAGGTTGAGTTTCACCCCTTTATTAAGCAAAACACCCTGCAAACTTTTTTAAACAATCACCATATTTTATTAGAATCTTACTCGCCGCTCGCGCGTGGTGATGTGTTTGATAATGAAGTGATTAAGGAAATTGCTGATAAGCACGGGATTACGCCAGCGCAAGTTTCACTAGCGTGGATTTTATCTGATAAGCAGCGTATTGCGATTCCAAAAACGTCCAATCCTGAACACTTACAAGGCAACTTAGATGCTGTCAAGGTGACGCTCAGTGCAGATGAACTCGAGAAAATTGGTAGCTTAGCGCGTAGCGATGGCCGTAAAATCAAGCATCCAGATTATTCACCAGAATGGGATGATTAGTAAGCCATAGTAAAGTAAAAATGAGAGTAAGCACAAAAAAGCCAGTGATAAAGGTCACTGGCTTTCTTATATTGAATACTTTTTATAATAACCATTACTGCTGCAAAGTATCGGTCTTATGGATTTTTTCTGCAGGATTATATTGCTCAGAAGAAGGCACTGCGCCATTGCGATTGTTTTCTTTCATCGATTTAGCAACTTCTGGCGGCATATAGTTTTCATCATGTTTGGCCAATACTTCGCCTGCGACAAAGGTATCGCCTTGCATTTTACCCGTTGCTACCACGCCTGAGTTTTCAGCGAACAAATCTGGCAAAATACCTTGATAAGTCACCGGCACGGTTGATTCAAAGTCGGTGATCGCAAACTCCACGCTTAACGGGTCATCTGGCGCACGTTGGACACTACCGGCAACGACCATACCACCAGCGCGGATACGCTTATCCTGCGGCGCTTCACCTTGCGCAATGGCGGTGGCGTCAAAGTAGTAATCGGTCTGTTGCCCAATGGCATAAATCACCAATACCACGGCAATCGCCGCCCCTGCAAGCGTAAACATAACCCACATCAGTTTTTTGCGACGAACTGCGTTCATACCACTACCTCATTGATGAGTCGCTGCTTTACAAACTACGCATTTGCAAAACAGAAAATATTAAAGAAATTCCTATTAGACTGACTTGACAATACGCCCGTCCAACCGTACTTTTCTAATACCTATATGGTAGCATTTTTTGCCCAAATCAATAAGCCCCCCCCAGCAACCGATGCGGTCATATATTTACCAGTAAGGCATTATTATTTGATAGGCTAAAAATTTGATATTAAAAAGAATTTTTTAAGGAGAATTGTTTAGGATGGTTGTTTGGTTTTAGGATTGGGTGTTTTAGCTGTGCGCTGTGCTTGACGCGCTTGCTGAATGGATAGCTGCTTGATAAGCGCTTGGCGTTGACGGCGACTATAAATAATAAAAAACAGCATCACGCCAACCGTAATTGCCCAGCATGACCAGACAAACACGCCATGCTCACCCATGGCAATAAACTCAGAGACGCTATAAAAGTAAGGCTGCATTTTATTTCCCTAGCCGTTATTTGCTTGGTTTATGGTTGTATTTTAGGATTATTTATTTTGGCTACGAACGTATTCTTTGACCCATGCTTTGCCTTGGTCGCGATATAAAATCAGGGTATTGGTCCGATAAATGGCCAATGAGGCGACCAGTAAATAACTACCAATAATCATCAGTAGTAAAGGCAGCCACATATCTGCCGACATTTTTGGTGCCGCCGTCAGGGTAAAGGTTGAACCTTGGTGCAAAGTATTCCACCACTGCACCGAGTACTTAATAATAGGCAAGTTTACCGCGCCAACGATAGACAAAATAGCGGCCGCTTTACCGCGATTGGCAGTATGTTCAAAGGCGGCAAACAACGCCATGACGCCCGCATATAAAAACGCCAAAATGAGCATAGACGTCAAGCGTGCATCCCAAACCCAATACGTCCCCCACGTCGGTTTTGCCCAAATAGAACCGGTCAATAAACTAATCACACAAAGCAAAAACCCCATCGGAGCCAGTGCTTGCGCCACGAGGCTTGCGGTCTTAATTTTCCATACCAGATAAATAACACCCAGTACTGCTAAGGCAAAATAAATAGAGATAGCGAGACTAGCAGCGGGTACATGGATAAAAATAATGCGATAGCTATTGCCTTGCAAATAATCCGGCGGCGCAAATGCCAAGCCCCAAACGCTACCGATGAGCAGACAGAGACCGGCTAATATCGCGAGCCACTTAACCCAAGGCGCAAAGATACGAAAAAACTGCTTGGTACCCACAGTGGTCAAAAAGACCTGCCAAATGCGTTGCCACAGGCTAGGAGATGAGACATTATTCAGGTTGGGCATGGGAATAAACCTATTGCGCAGCTGGTGATTATCGAGTAAAACGCATGATTCATACGCCTACCCGCTAACTTGCTGACGTTAAACGCTGGATAGAATCTACACGTGATTATTTGTTGAATAGCCTATTATAGCAAAGTTGCCAGTTTTCATCATGCTGTTAAGATAAAGGGCTTTCATCAGAAAAGGTATATAGTCGATACTAAATGAAATGGATAGACAATACTATGCCGCGTGACTGGTGCAAATTTTTCTTGCTTGCTGTGCCTACGCCGACAGAGGCGACGAAAAATTTATCCCAGCCCCGCTGCCTCTTTTTAATATTGACCTGAATATAACATGCCAACATTAATTGTTAATTTAACCATGCCATTTTTAAGGTTAGGGCAATCACCCATGGCATCACCAGTACCGAAATGATGCTACCTGCTAATAATAACGCTAAAATCGGCAAGCCGTTGAGACCTGTGGCAAATAAATCAACCGCACCAGTCGCAAAAATCAATACCGGCAACTGCATCGGTAAGGCAATCAAAGGCACCAGCACCGCACCGTTTTTTAGTGATAACGTCAAACTACTGGCAACCGCTGAAAGCATTAATAACATTGGACTGCCAGTGATAATAGATGCCATCAATATCCATGCCTCAAACCAGCTAAGCTGAAATAAAGGCACAGCAAGCAAACTTAATGCCGCCACAATACCGCTACTAAAAATCCAGTGAATAATCAAACGAATCAGCACCCATAGAGGCAGCGACGCTTTAGCGACGACCAGTTGCGCCAAGGTGCCATTATCAAGCGCAGGCTTAAATAAGCCATCGACACCCATTACCAATGACAATAGAGCGGCAATCCAAACTGCGGACACCCCAAGGCGCAGCAGTAAAGCAGGTTCGCTGCCAACCGCTAACGGAAACAAGGTGATAATCACTAAAAACAATACCAGAGGATATAACCACTGCACCGCGCCTTGCTGCTTCACCTGCCATTCGCGGCGCCAAAGCTGCATAAAACTGATACCGCGTGCAGCAGCTGTATTAGCATTTGAAGTGTTAGCATTCGAGCTTGTATTCACGGTTTTTACTGCACTGTCTGTGTCTATCATTTATTGGCTCTTCCACTCATGCTTGTCGCACTTATATTGACGTTTGTCGCAGTTAGATTGATGTTTATGGCAGTTATATTGATAGCATTTACACCATATAATCGGACAAATCGAGCACTTGATTGGCAACGCCGACGGCTTGGTGACTAGTCATTAGTATCGCACCGCCAGCCGTAGCAAATTCGCGCAACCTATCTTCCATGCGTGCTACCATCTCGACGTCAAGCGCGGTAAATGGCTCATCGAGTAGCCATAAAGGCGTGACCTCAGGTGTTAATAAGTAAAGCCGTGCAAGGGTAATGCGCCGTGTTTGCCCCGCAGACAAATGGCTTGAGCTGATGGTCTCAAACCCTTGTAACCCTACCCACGTAAGGGCGTCATCGATATCAGCTGTACTTGGGCTAATGCCATATAAATTAAGCAAAAAAGTGAGGTTTTGGGCGACCGTCAAGTTTGGATGAATACCCAACTGGTGCGACACGTATAAAGGGTGCTCGGGCAAACTTATTGCTCCTTGATAAATAACTTCACCGCTCAGCACGGGCAATAATCCAGCCAATTGCATCAGTAGCGTCGTTTTGCCAGTACCATTAGCACCGACTAAATGACAAATGCTGCCCGTAGCAAGATTGAGCGTCACGCCTTCACATAAAGGGATCTCACCGCGCTGAACCGTTAGCTTATCAAGCGCAAGTAAAGCTGTATTCAGAGCCGTCATCCAAACCTCTCATTTATTTATTAAGCAGCAGGCAATATTCATCACAAACACCGCTGACGTTCGTGGCATAATACCTTATGCTTACTTTAACCCCACAGTATAACAAATTGTCGATTACTATGACCTCAAAACCTACGCAGACTTCAAAAGATAGCCAAAATTTAGACACTCAAAGTGCTACGAGCACCAACCTAACGCTCGACAGCTTAATCGAGGCGCAAGTTGCCTTTATGCAGCAATGGCTGCATGCGCAAGCCCAGCCGTTAACAACACAGGCTTGGCAGTGGTTTGGCGAGCAGCCATTAAGCAAATATATCAGCAGCGATGATTTACAACACCTTATTAATGGTTGGTTTCTTAAGCAGCCGCTAAGCGAGGTAGTACGACGCGATATTCGTGATATTTTGCATACTATTATTTATCATCCGGTTAATGATAATGTACCTTTATCAGAATTAGTCGATGACAGCCAAGTTGAGATTTTAGCCAGCTATGTCGGCAGTCATGAAGAGCAGCGTAATATCTTGGTACATACGTTGGTTGGCAATGAAACCTTTGCTGATTTATTGACGCAAACGCTGTATCACGCTATCAACGACTTTATGGAAACCACGCTAGATAAAGCGGGCCCTGCTGGTAAACTGATGAAACTTGGGCGCAGCTCGTTTGAAAAAGCTACCAATCGCAATCTTGATGAAAAATTGCAGTCCTACCTGCATCGCAATATTAAAGACTTAACACGCCGAGCAGAAGCCAACGCTCAAGCGCATTTATCCAACGAAGAGGTTGCGCGCTTATTGGTCTCCGGTTGGGGGCGCATCAAAGAAAAACCAATCAGCGAAATCCAAACTTATCTACGCGATGAGCCTAACGATAGCAGTATCGCCCATATTGAAAACAGCATCCAACAAAGCTATAACCGGCTGCGCCTATCGCCTTACTTGCACAGCCTTGTGGCAGCAAGCGTCGATACTTGGTATACCAACCATCAGGATGATAGTATCGCCACTATTGCGGCAAGTTTACACGTCGATGAGCAGGCAATAACGCAATTGAGTACTGCCCTGCTCCCTGTCATCACGGACGCTCTTGAAAGCTTATGGTTTACGGCGCATATAACAGAGATGCTGCAAGCGTTTTACGCCCAGCCGTGTATCAAAGCAGGACTGGTATTTGGCAGCAATTAATCTGATGTTGTAGCGTACGGTTTTCTCTAAACTTTTATTATCCACCCTTTATTAGTCAGCTATTATCTATGAGCCAATCTTCTAAACTCAGCTTATGGCAAAGAATCAAGAAGCTGCTTAGTATGGCAACTGAACAGGCTACTATTGACGACACGAAGATTGATAACGACTTGGACTCGGACTTGAGTTCAGATTCAAGTCTGACAAAACAGGATAAAAACAACGCTTATCTTTTAGAAAATGAAGGTGATAGTAATAAAGATAATGGTATAGAAAGCTGTCTTAAAGACGCTAAAGGTAATAAAAACGATGATACGGATATTAGCGGCTCTAGCCCTGACTTAAACCATAATGTGAACCGTAGCGCAAACCACAGCGTTGATAACCACGTTGATAATCACTTCGATGAGGTTATTTATAGCAGCCTTAGTAGCAATCTTGATAGTCGCTTAGATAGCAGCACTGATACTGATACTGACGCTTATTTTGATTTTGATAATGACATCGACAGCATGACGCAGCAAAATGCGCTCAATGACACTCCCATTGTCAATTATCTTAAGCAGTATTTTGACGAGCAACAATGGCATTATAACCATTATCGACCCAAAAGCAGTGACAGCGACAATAATGACAGCCAGCAATCACACTATTTGTCTTTTAGAATGCGTAATAAAAAGCTTGATTGCGGCTATCTGTTTCGCGTGCAAGAACATAACAACCTATTGGCCGTCTATGGTATCTTGCCGTTCTTAATACCCGAAAGCCATCAAAGTGCTGCGATGTTACTGATTACCCAAATCAATTACGACATGCTGATTGGCAACCTCGAAATGGATATCAATGATGGCGAAATACGCTACAAAAACGCCATCGATGTCGAAGCGGTCGGTATGGATGAAAGTACCATTGAGCACTTATTACAAAGCGTCATCGCGATGACCACGGTGACTTATGAGATATTTAGTGAATTGGTCAACAATCAAAATCCTGCTACAGAGTTGCAAGAGCTATTGATGGCGCTATATCGACAAGAGGATGCGCGCACCTTTTTCTTACCCACGCAATTTGTTCAGTAATCCATTGCGCAAACTCAGTATTTGTCGCTCTTACAATTACTCACCAACCCCCTACATTCAAAACGCTTAAATCTCTCTATTCTTTTACCTTCTGTTCTTAAATTACTTTTTAAAAGACATATGTTAATACTATGCTAAAAATTGCTTACTCGGACATTTTTCGTTATTCCGTACCCGAAAAACACCGCTTCCCCATGCAAAAATATACCATGATTCCTGAGCGCTTACTGGCCGAAGGAACCATCACTAGCGATAATTTCTTTGCCCCGAAACGTCTAAGCGAAGAGGAGATTTTAACCACGCATACTGCGGATTATTGGCAGCAGCTTAAAACCCAAACATTACCGCGAAAAGAAGCACGAGCGATTGGTTTTGAGATGACGCCAGAGTTGGTAGAGCGTGGTCGTTATATTGCCCATGCCACCTATGAATGTGCGTTATATGCGCAACAATATGGCGTGGCGATGAATGTTGCGGGCGGCACTCATCATGCCTTTGCCGATCATGGCGAAGGATTTTGCGTTTTTAATGATGTTTGTATCGCCAGCAATTTATTATTAAATCGTGGACAGGCACAACGAATTTTAATCGTGGATTTGGACGTGCATCAAGGTAATGGCAACGCCAGTATCATGGCGGATGAGCCGCGCGTTTTTGTTTTTAGCATGCATGGCGCAAAAAACTACCCTTTTCGCAAACAAGTATCAGACTTAGATATTGAGCTGGATAATGATACGGCTGATACAGAGTATTTACAGATATTAGAGGATACGCTGCCACGCTTAATCCATGAGTTTGCACCGGATATGATGTTCTATCAATCTGCGGTCGATGTATTGGCAACCGATAAATTGGGCAAACTTAGCCTGACGCTAGAGGGTTGTAAGGCACGTGATGCATTTGTCCTACAACAAGCTAAAGCGGCCAATATTCCCGTTGCTATCGTCATGGGCGGCGGCTATTCAGAAGATATTGAAGACGTGGTTGAGGCGCACTGTAATACGTTTCGTTTGGCGCAGCAGCTGTTTTTTGCAGAATTGATTGAGTAGTGGGTAGCGTTCAGCGCAAGGAAAGATAAGAAAAGTAACGCGACAAAAGTAGTAAAGGTAGTGAGGTTATAAATGGCAAAAATATTGATTGGTGTAGGAGTCTTGCTGGTTATTATCGGCGTTATTTGGCTGCTGTTTCCAAATGCATTTTCGTGGCTCGGCAATATGCCAGGCGATATCAAACATACCTCAGGCAATACGCGAGTTTACTTTCCAGTGGTCACCATGATTATTATCAGTATCGTTGCCACTATAATATTAAATCTATTTAATCGCTAAACTTGTTTAAGCGTTAAGTTTATAGCAACGCTGTTATGCCTTGCCAGCCAACCCGAATACCGAGAACGGTAAGAATCAACAAGATAAGCTGACGAAAGCGGGCTTGCGGTAAATAGCGACGCAAGCGAATCCCAACCAACAGCGCAGCGATAGACAATACACTCAGTAAGATAATCAGCTGCCACTCATTAGCACTTAGCGCCATGATAGGTTCACGCAGAACAATGATTTGGGCAATTTTACCCAAGAAATAGCACATGTTGCCGACTTTGGCGATGGTGTTTTTATCGTTACTGGCGGACAATAAATACATCATGAGTATGGTGGACATGGCATTGGTCGCACCGCCAATAATACCAGCGCTAAACCCGACAATAATCAACACAGGCTTGGTATTGGGCAGACGGATTTGCTTACCGAGCAAGTTACTGCTGACATAAAAGCCAATCACCGTAGCTAATACCAATAGAATATATGCGCTATCGACCCACAGCAGTAGCTTGGCACCAAGCATACTACCGAGCAGACTGGTCAATGCCAATAACCAATAGCGCCTACCGTAATGGATGAAGTTTTGCCAAATACTGCGCCCGCCACCTGCCAGCCAAGTCATGGCATTGAGCAATAACGACGGAAAAATTACCAAGACAATCGCATGGGGTAACGGATAAATACTGGCAAGCGCGGTGGTGGTTACTAACGTCACACCCAGTCCACTAATACCGTGCAGCAATGATGCTAAGGCAAAAATTGCCAGTAGCAATAACGTCTGGGTACTATCGCTATCCATCATATTCGTCATATGAGTCATAGAAACTTATAACCTAATAATGATAGTGATGATAGATATCGGCGACTGACATTGACAACAGCGCAATCAGCATTACTAGACCGTTTCTTATGATTAATTATGCTTGATGACGTTGCCAAATCGTTTCACCAATAATGGTTGCCAACTGCTCAGCAATCTCATCTTTACTTGCCTTTTCAAGAATCACATTATCGTGCTCATAACGCTCGGAGAAAAACACTTGCATGGCATTATCGTCACTGGCAAAACCAATATCGGCGCGCGAAACGTCATTACAAGCGATCAAATCCAAATCTTTAGATAGCAGCTTGCCACGCGCATAGCGCTCGACATCTTGCGTTTCTGCTGCAAAACCCACGACAAACAGCTCAGGATGGGCAAGTGAAATCGTCGCTAAAATATCAGGGTTTTTAACCAAGTTTAGCGTCATAGCATCTTGGGTTTTTTTGATTTTTTGCGGTGCGGCCTCGAGGGTACGATAATCGGCGACGGCAGCAGTGGCGATAAAAATATCAGCAACCTTTATACCCGCACTCTCATTTTCAGCATGTTCATGTTGATGCTCTTCACCGCAATTACAGTCATCGTGATGATGAGAATGGTCATAGCTATGTTCATGAGGATGCTCATCAGCGTCTTCAGGCAAATACTGTAGCGCACTATGCGTGCCATCAACGCATTGCTGTGCGGCTTTCAACATATCTTGCGCTGATAACACATCGATGCGCGTGACATTAAGTGGTGTTGGCAAGGCAACTTTGCCACCAGCAATCAAAATCACGTCGGCGCCAGCGGCCACGCAAGCACGGGCTAAAGCAAAACCCATTTTGCCAGTAGAGTGATTGGACAAATAGCGCACCGGATCGATACCTTCTACGGTCGGCCCTGCGGTAATCACCACGCGTTTACCTGCCAATAACTGTGGCGTGGTTTGCATAGCCGTAAATAATTGCACTTCCGCTAATAAATCCTCAGGCTCAGGCAAGCGCCCTGCTCCGACGTCACCGCATGCCTGCTCGCCGCTGGCTGGTGCAATAATTTGATAATTCATATCACGCAGGGTTTGCACATTGAGATTCACTGCTGGGTGCGCCCACATTTGCTGATTCATCGCTGGCGCAATGATAACCGGCGCAGTCGTTGCCAAGCAGACCGTAGTCAATAAATCATCTGCCATACCCATCGCCAGCCGCGCTAAGGTATTGGCAGAAGCAGGCGCAATGACAATCAAGTCTGCCCATTTAGCAAGCTCAATATGACCCATACCCGCTTCTGCTTGCTCATCAAGTAATGAAATATGTACCTCATTACCCGTCAAAGCCTGCAAGGTCAGCGGCGTGATAAAGGCTTGCGCGCCTGTGGTCATAATGACGCGCACATCAAAGCCCGCTTTGACTAAAAGACGGGCAAAAATAGCAGATTTATAGGCGGCGATACCGCCAGTGATAGCAAGCACAATATTTGACATAAGCATGGCATCAATAAAAAAATGAAAGATAAAAATTGCGCTTATAGTAACAATTATGCGATAAGTTAGGGGAAGTTTTGTAGATTTATCTCAGTTATCTGGCATCCATCCTTTGTTAAGGAGTAACAATGGCAATTAAAGACTGGCACGAAGATGATAGACCGCGGGAAAAACTGCTGAAATTTGGCGCCGCTCACTTATCTGATGCCGAGATATTAGCGATATTTTTGCGCACAGGCACCCAGTCGCAATCGGCCATTGAGCTTGCCCGTCACTTGATAGAGCAGTTTGGCAGCCTAGCTGAGCTGTTGGCTGCCCCAAAAGAGACGGTGCTTGCTTGTCACGGTATCGGTCCCGCTAAGTACGCGCAGATTCTAGCATCGCTTGAGATGGGTACACGCTATTTGGACAGTCAGCTTAAAACTGGTCATGCGCTTGGACGCTCGCAAATGGTCAAAGACTATATCAGCACCCAACTGCGCGGTGAGTCTCGTGAAGTTTTCGCCGTGCTGTGTTTGGATAATGCATTAAACCTCATCAATTTTGAGATACTATTTACTGGCGGGATTTCCTCTTGTTCAGTTTGCATCAAACATGTGTTACGTCATGCGTTGAGCCACGCTGCCAGCCAGCTTATCGTCGCTCATAATCACCCTCATACTGACGCTACCCCCTCAACAGCCGATAACCTACTCACTTATGAGCTAAAAAAAGCCTGCGACTTAATAGATTTATCATTGGTTGACCATATCATCGTCGGGCGCAATGAAACGCTCTCGTATGCTGAGAAAAGCCTAGCGCCTTTTGCCTGACACCTTTTGCCTGAGACCTTTTAGCTAGCAACTTCTGTCTGACGCTTGATACATATTTTCGACATAGCGTAGCATTTTGGCTCTTGATAGTTATAAACAACTGTTTCATATTGGTAGCTTACTTTATTTTTGCTCCGTGAGCTTTTATACAGTAGATATCAACAAGCTTAAGTTTTAAATAAAGTCCAACACAGATATTCAATTTGTAGCATAAATGAGCTTGTTCTAAGCCCAGCTATAATGAAAAATTAAAATAATAAGTCACATTATTGCATTTTTTTATTCACTTAAATTTTACGCTGGTGTATGCGGCGTTAGCAAGGAGACAGTCATGGCCATTGGCTTTTTTATTTTGGCAATCCTCATTCAGTTAGCCATGGTCTTGGCCATCTTTTTATTATCTTTATCCCGTGTCACCGGTAGTATCGTCGCCCTCGTGACCGTCCTCGTCACCGCCTTTATCAGTTCATGGTCGCTCATCTTAGGCATACCGTTAGCGCTACTATGCTTAGTATTGCTCATCGCGCCGCTGCGCCAATCATTGATTACCAAGCCCGTCTATAAAGCTTTGGGCGGCGCCATGCCAAGCATGAGTGATACCGAACGTGAAGCGCTCGATGCTGGTACCAGTTGGTGGGAAAAAGAGCTGTTTATGGGCGCGCCAAATTGGGATACCTTTGCTAAATACCCGTATCCTGAATTGTCAGAAGAAGAACAAAGCTTTATTGATAATGAAGTCGAAGTGCTGTGCGCGATGCTTGATGAGTGGAAAATCCACCACGAAGATAAAGAGTTGTCTCCAGAAGCGTGGCGCTTTATCAAAGACAATGGCTTTTTGGGCTTAATCATTCCAAAAGAATACGGCGGACTGGAATTTAGCTCGTATGCCCAAAGCCGCGTGATGAGTAAGATTGCCTCGCGCTCACCAACCGCTGCCGTTACTTGCATGGTGCCAAACTCACTTGGCCCTGGTGAGCTTTTGATGCATTATGGTACCGATGCGCAAAAGCAACGCTGGCTACCGGGCCTTGCCAAAGGCGATGAAATCCCCTGTTTTGGTTTGACCGGCCCTGAGGCGGGTTCTGACGCTGGCGCGATTCCTGATACGGGTGTGGTTTGCTATGGCATGCATGAAGGCGAGCAAGTGCTCGGCCTGCGTATGAACTTCTCTAAGCGCTGGATTACTCTAGCGCCTATTGCTACCGTCGTTGGCTTAGCCTTTAAAATGTATGACCCAGAAGGTCTGCTTGGTGACCCTAAAAAGACCGATTACGGTATTACCTGTGCATTGGTGCCTGCCAGTCACGAAGGCGTCATCACCGGACCGCGACATAATCCAGTTGGCTCGCCATTTATGAATGGTACGGTAGATGGCACTGACGTCTTTATTCCGCTCGATTATATTATCGGCGGCGTCGAAAACGCTGGGCGCGGCTGGCGGATGCTGATGGAATGCTTGGGCGTTGGCCGCGGCATTTCCTTGCCAGCGCTGTCAACGTCGGCCAGTGAAGTTGCCTATTTGACCGTTGGGGCGTTTGCAAAAGTTCGCGAGCAATTCAAAATCTCGATTGGTAAATTTGAAGGCATTCAGGACGTGACCAGCAGCATGGCAAGTAACACTTACATGCTTGAAGCGTTTCGTCATCTGGTTACCTGTGGTCTAAACCAAGGTGGCACGCCATCGGTCATGACGGCAATGGCAAAATACTATGCGACTGAAACCATGCGTGACGTCATTAACGACGGCATGGATGTCGTCGGTGGTCGCGCCGTACAAATGGGCCCGCGCAACTTTTTAGCAATTCCTTATCAAGCCATCCCTGTTTCTATCACCGTTGAAGGCGCAAATATTTTAACGCGCTCGTTAATGATTTTTGGTCAAGGGGCGATGCGTTGCCACCCTTATCTATTTGATGAGCTACAACTGCTGCAAAGTGACGATAAAGAAAACGCGCTTAAAGAGTTCGATAACTTATTCTTTAAACATTTGGGCTATACCTTTAATCGCGGCGCCAAAGCCTTTGTCGCAGGTTATGTCGGTGGTAGCAGTCATGCGCCAAACTTTGCCGATAGCTTTACCCGCCCTTATTATAAAGACATCAATCGTTTGAGCGCAGGATTTGCCCTGACCGCTGATATGGCATTAGGTCTACTCGCTGGTGATTTAAAACGTAAAGAGATGCTCTCTGGCCGCTTAGCAGATATTCACGCCCATCTATTTATCTGTACAGCGATTTTGCAATTTTACGAATACGGTTCTAAGTCAGAAGCCGAGCGCTTACATGCAGAAGTGGCACTGAAAAATAGCCTTTATACTATTCAAGAAGCGTTCTTGTCTTTGTTTGCCAACTTCCCAAATCGCATGGCGGCAAGCTTGGTCAGCTTTGTCATCTTCCCAAGTGGCCGTATCTTTGCCCCAGTGAGTGATGAGCTCAAACGCCAATTGGGCGATACCTTTATGGATGACTTTGAAGCCAATCCATTCCGTGATTACCTTAAAACCATGGTGTATTACAACACCGAACCTGATGATGTCATGGGGCGTATGGAAAACGCCTATCAAACCTTGCTCGAAGTAGAGCCTTTATGGCAGAAATTTAAAAAGGCGGAGCATAAAGACCATTTCGAAGGTCTGACTTTTGAAGATCATGTGGTTTATGCTAGCCAAAATGGTGATATTACCGAAGCAGAGGCGGAGCAGCTGATTCGCTATAATGCCATACGTTTTGATTCCTTATTAACCGATGTCTTTGATAAGCATTTAGCTGAAGCGCAACCTCGCGATAATCCGCACAGTTTAGATAATGCGGTACATAAACTCACCGACTATGCGCAGTTAAAAAACCAAGCACAAGCAAGTAACGGCGTTGCGACAGATGATTCTGCGCAGACAGCTGATGCGGTCACAGCCGATAATCAAGAATCAACGGGCGATGACAACCCTGATCACGGCTATGAAAGCGATGGTGATGTCAAAATGGTCAGTGAGCAAGACACGGTCGAAGAAGTGCAAGAACAAGCCGACTTTAAGGATACAAATCCTGATGCAGAAGCGCTTGATCCGCGGCGCCGTGATGCAGAAACCCATCTGAGCGAGCGTATGAGCTATAACCATAGCCTGCATAAAACGGACTCGCATGCTGACACAACACAGAATGAGATAGAAAACGGCGTAGAAAAATCTGACAATCATGCTGAATGGCAAGATGGTCTACGTCGTGACGAAAATGACAAGATATAAAAAGGTGTGAAGTCATTGCGGTTTTAAACAGTCACGATATAAAACCGCTAAGACCAACCTTTGCTCATAATCGGTTCGCCCTTAAGCGAGATTATTCAATATGAATGGTCTCGCTTTTTTGTTTATACCCCAACTACTACCAATAAATTTACTCAAAAATTGCTTATGTCATTCAATTTAATCTAAAAATTTTTGCTGATAAATAAAATTAAAATACCGTGCGTTTATTCTCTTACCCTGTTTTAGTCATAAATATTTCTTGCAGTTACCCCAACAATTCTTTTATATTGTCCCCAAAATCTGACTTCAGAGACAGATAACAAACTTTTAGACGTAACGAAAATAGGCATAAAAACGATACTTATATACTAAGTAGCGTATTTATG
This sequence comes from Psychrobacter sp. UBA6291, assembly GCF_002439405.1. Lineage (NCBI taxonomy): Bacteria > Pseudomonadati > Pseudomonadota > Gammaproteobacteria > Moraxellales > Moraxellaceae > Psychrobacter > Psychrobacter sp. UBA6291. The sequence goes on from NZ_DJUD01000034.1 coordinate 15,223, forward strand.
GCTGCGCGTTACGGCAACCAAGGACAGTAGTTATGTGGAAGAATATGGGATTAACGGGCAAGATTATTGTTGCCATGGTGCTGGGTATCATACTGGGTTTATTTATAAACTACTCAGGATTAAATACCGAAGGCAGCTTTGTTAGTGACTATGTGACCAATGGCTTATTTGCCATTATCGGTAAGTTGTTTGTTAACTCGCTAAAAATGCTGGTTGTGCCTTTGGTACTGATTTCGCTTATTTGTGGGGTTTGCGGCATCGGTGATATTCGCTTGCTTGGTCGTATCGGCACCAAGACCTTTTTTATCTATATGATGACAACAGCGCTGGCTATTGCGACGGCGATTGGTCTTGGGGTTTTGTTTGGCATCGGTAAAGGCATGGATATCGAGACGGAAGCGGCATTTGAAGCGCAGTCAGCACCGCCTCTGCTCGATGTATTCTCCAATATTATCCCATCTAACCCCATCAGCGCGATGGCAAATGGCGATATGTTATCGATTATTTTCTTTGCTATCTTAATCGGAATCAGTATCTTGATGGTTGGTAAGCCTGCCAAAGGTTTGGTGCAAAGCTTGGAGCTTATTAACGAAGTCATCTTAAAAATGGTGACCATCATTATGAACCTCGCCCCTTATGGTGTGTTTGCGCTATTAGCAAAAGCCATGTCAGAGCTTGGCTTAGACCTTATCTGGTCGCTGCTTGGTTACGTTGCGGTATTGATTGGCTCGCTTGCTTTTCATTTCTTTGTGACCATGATGATTGTTCTGAAGCTGGCTTCAGGCCTCTCGGTGCGAACCTTTTTAACAAAAATGCGCGAAGTACAGATTTTTGCGTTTAGTACCTCAAGCTCAAATGCGACGATTCCGATTACCTTGCGTACCGTTACCAAACGCATGGGGGTCAATAACTCTGTTGCGTCGTTCACGGTACCATTTGGTGCGACCATCAACATGGATGGCACCGCCATCATGCAGGGAACCGCGACCATTTTTATTGCCAATATTTACGGTATTGATTTGGGTGTGACCGACTATCTAGTCGTTATTCTGATGTCCGTGCTCGCCTCTGTCGGTACGGCAGGCGTTCCTGGCGTTGGTTTAATCATGCTATCGATGGTATTTGCGCAAGTAGGCTTACCGATTGAAGGCATTGGTCTGATCTTAGGGGTTGACCGTATCCTTGATATGTTACGTACCGCCGTCAACGTCAGTGGCGATGCCGCTGTGACCGCTATCGTCGCAAAGTCAGAAGGCAAGATGGATTTGGCAATTTATAACGACCCTGATGCGGGTACAAAAGACGTATTCGATGGTCATATCGATGAAAATAGCGAGCGCGAATTCTCTGAAGTCTTTAGCGATGGCATTATGGGCAGTGAATACGACGATATTAAACGTGGTTAGGTCAAGCATGGCTGGCGGGTAATATCAATTAGTCACTTATAAAAATGCATAATAAAAACCTCAGCCAAATGTGGACTGAGGTTTTTTTCTGTCTTGAGTAAGGGTTTGGAAATTGATATATAGACGAAATAACTTAAGACCGTGACGATACTGCTGGAATAAAGCTTTTTTAACTTATAAAGACTATTTTAACCTCAAAATAACTATCGTTAACCAAGCACATATTTGGTTAGCATTGCCAAACAAACCAACACAATCATCGGACGAATAAGTTTACTGCCGCCTTTAACGACCATATGCGAGCCAAAATAAGCGCCAATCGTCTGCCCAACCATCATTGCCAGTCCCACTTTCCACAGCACATTACCGCCCAAGATAAAGAAAATAAGCGAGCCAATATTGGTAGATAAATTTAGCACCTTTGCCGCGCCCGTTGCTTCAATAATTTGACGACCACGCAGCGCCACATTTCCTAAAGCAAAAAACATCCCCGTACCCGGTCCCATATAACCATCATAAAACCCAATCAAGGGCGCCACTACTTTTTGCCACTTGCTTTCTGAGATACGCGGTGCGGCCTCTACTTCACCCAGCCTTGGGGCAAATAAAGTATAAATACCAATCGCCGCAATCAAAAACGGAATCAGCTTTTCTAATAAATCAGGCGGTGACAACTGTACGGCAATCGTACCAAGAACAGAACCGATAAAAGCCGCGATAATCGCCGTTTTTATATTCTTCGGTTTGACGACACCTTTTCTAATCATCGTAATGGACGCCGCGAGCGCGCCTGACGCTGCTTGTAACTTATTCGTCCCCAAGGTTAGTACGGGTGGAATATTGGCAAGCAGCATAGCAGGAATGGTCAATAAACCACCGCCGCCCGCGATAGCATCGATAAAACCTGCCAGCGCCGCAACAGCCGTCAGCATTAAAATAATCTCGATAGAGAGTGATATGTCCATGACACTAACCTTGAAAATTTGGGGTATAAAAAAGCAAACGCAACGTTAAGATTTGTGTAAAGGCGCTCATTATAAAGATAAAACCGTAAAAAAAACCAAAAACCTAGCAAAGTCTGCTAGATTTGTTATATTCTCGGCTTTATCAGTACGCCTTTTGGTAGGCTTCGCCTGTTTAAAAAAACCGCATAAAACCGTTAACGTATTTAATTGTTTATATGAATAAGATTGTGAGAAACTAGAGCCATCGGTCTGCTGCGTCATTTTTAATGATAAGGGCAGCATGAATGATGAGGGTTTATGGCTCGGCGAAATGCACTTAAGGAAGCCAAAGCAGGAAAGTAAGCAAGCCAGAACAATTTAGAAATTTGAAGTTTTTGAATGATTTAGCACGTTTTATTGAGTCAATGAGGATAATATGGCAATACAAAGAATCAGAGCATTTTTCAACCTCGAAGCGTCAGGCGGCATTGTCTTAGCGCTGGCAGCTATCGCGGCAATGATTATTGCCAACACCTCTCTTAGCACTTGGTATGAGTCTTTTATTCACGCGCCCGTTGCCATTCAAATCGGTGGCTTTGAGATTGCAAAAGACGCCCATCATTGGATCAACGATGGTCTGATGGCAATATTCTTTTTTTTAGTCGGTCTTGAGCTCAAGCGCGAAGTGCTCATCGGCGAGCTCTCTAACGTCAAACAAATTATCTTACCCGCTGGCGCAGCATTGGGCGGCATGATTATGCCTGCTATCGTCTACATGATTTTTAACTATAATGAGCCTGAGTTTTGGAAAGGTTGGGCGATTCCGGCGGCGACCGACATTGCTTTCGCCCTTGGTATTTTAAGCTTACTTGGCAATCGCGTGCCAAACTCGCTCAAAGTCTTTTTGGTATCCATTGCTATTTTTGATGATATTGGCGCTATTTTAATCATCGCCTTATTTTATACCAGTGACTTATCGCTCGGCGCGCTCGCTGTCGCTGCTTTATGTTTACCGTTCTTATATCTACTCAATCGCCGCAATGTTACTAGCATCACGCCATACATACTAATCGGTGTCATTATGTGGATTGCCGTGCTCAAGTCTGGCGTTCACGCGACCTTGGCTGGGGTGGTACTGGCATTATTTATTCCACTATTTGACCGTACGGATCCTGAACACTCGCCGCTAGAAGAGCTTGAGCACGATTTGCAAAACACCGTGTCTTACGGCATTCTGCCTTTATTTGCCTTTGCTAATGCCGGTATCTCGCTTAAGGGTGCAGGCTTTGCGGAATTATTTCACTCCGTGCCGCTGGGTATTGCTGCCGGATTGTTTATCGGTAAACAAATGGGCATAATGCTGATGTGCTGGTTAATTTTCAAATTGGGTATTTCTACCATGCCAAAGGGCATGACCTTTAAGCAAATTTACGGCGCAGCGTTACTTTGCGGCGTTGGCTTTACCATGAGTTTATTTATCGGTGGTCTGGCCTTTGGCGGCGCGACACCATTATTTGACGAGCGCTTAGGTATCATTATGGGTTCAATCGTATCTGGTATCGCAGGTTACTTGATGCTAAAAGCCACCTTAAAAGAAGAGGTCAGCAATACCTCGGTGGACTTAACCCATCATTCTTAAGCACTCATTAAGCGTGAGCGACTTATAGCTATCACGCTAAATAAGTCGCTTAATGCGCTTAAGATGAGTGGATAAAAGCAGACGATATAAAGTAGCTAATCATATGGGTCCCATCGATATCGCTAAAGAAAATGCCAAAGCCAATAGCGCCAGCGCTCGGCAAAAAGCTGACCCTAACCCGGCAATTCACGCTTACCAACGCCATGGACGCACGACGGCGATTGACGACCATAGCGACCTACAAGTCTTAAAGCGCATTAAGCGTTATTTATTGCCAAAAGACTTTGTTATCTCGCAAGAGTTATTGCAGGAAATGGTTGCCGGCTACGATATTGGCGATCCACTAGCCGATGCGTTGGCCGCTGACGGTATTCGTTTTACCAAGCCTTTACAGCAATTTATCTTAAGCGATAGTAATGGTGGCGATAGTAATAGTAGCGATAGAAATGGCAGCAGCTTCGATGCTACCCTTCTAAGCAACCCTGAATTTAATACCTTAACCGAGCAATTTAGCAGCCATCCTGCTTGGTTTGACCCCAAGCTTGCACAAATCGGCGCAGTTGCTTATCGACGTTATCCGCTGATGCTCATTTGGCTATTGCGCAATGTCGCGCTAATGGCCGGCTATAGTATTCCCGCCCTCTCCCTGCCGCTCATTCAAACGGGCGCCTTAATGCACGACGCCCTACCGCGCTTGATGCGTACTTATGCCTATATTCTAGCCGTCTCTGAACACCCACAACTAAATTCTAGTTCTTATAATAATCGTCAACCAATTGAGCAGGTATTGGCGATTGGCTCAGAAGGCTGGCGGCAGTCTATCAAAGTGCGGCAAATTCACACGACGGTGCGGCAAAACTTGCTCAAAGGTAAAGGCAATGCTGCTAAAGGTGTCATACCCGATGCCGACCAACACCACAATGTAGATGGCAGCTGGAACACCGACTATTGGGGTATTCCTATCAATCAAACCGATATGATTGCTACCCATTTGCAGTTTTCATTATTGATTATGCGTGGGCTACGGCTGCTTGGCGCCCGTATCAGCAGCGAGGAAGCAGAAGGTATCTTACATCTCTGGAATCTTGCCAGCTATTGGATGGGCGTTGATTTACAGCGCTTACCAAAAGATGAAGCCGCTTGTTGGGAATGGCTTTATACCTATTTATCAATTCAGCAGCTTGATTTTAAAATGGGTCAGCCACTGGCAAAAGCCCTGCACGATTTACCGCGGCAGCTGATGGGCGAGGACAATCGCCGTGGGCGTTTCGTTGAGATGGTCAATGCCAGCGTGACTCGTACCTTGGTCGGCGATGATATCGGCGATGGGCTGGATTTGCCAAAATCGAAAATCCGTTTTGGCGTCTTATCTTCGGTGCCGATTCTTTTTGCGCTCGATACCGCACGCCAGCACAATCAAACGGTGGCGGGAAAATTAGAAGCCTTCCGTGCTAAACGCCAAGATAATATGAATTGGTGGTTAAAGAAAAACGACGATTATTATAAATAACTTGTGCTAATTACAGTTACTTTAAGAAGAATAATCACTCAGTATTAGATAAAATCAATAACGAATAATATTATGCAAATCTATAACCATAACCAGAGGGCATAAGTCGAATATTATTAGTAGTAAATAGAATATATCAAGCCATTATCAACCGCCTCTACAATAACTATAATAAATCCGCAAAAGACGCGCTTGGTTTGATTAGAAAATGGTTTTACTGTAAACAATTCAATAAATCACCGCAAGCGACTGACGTATTAATTACGCGTATCTTGAATGCGGTAATACCACTCAAGTTGCCGATCAAACCCCGTCTCTAGCAAGCTGGCGATGACGCGTCCTGTCAGACCCCATATTGTTTCGCCATCCACTTGCCAGCTTGGCGTGAGGATGGTCGCGGTCTGACCTTGCATCGTATACTCTATCGCATACTCAACGGTAGGCTGCGTCAGCAAGGTTTCAAAATCTGCCCAAAAGATACGCGAGATTTCATCAAGCTCCGGCACTAACAGTAAATCTGGCGCAATTAGCGCCACAATGGGACGCACACTCATGCCACTTTTAGAGGTTTGAATCGGTAACTGACCAAGTAGCTGGACTTTATTGGGTGGCAGCGCGGTCTCTTCGCAGGCTTCACGCAAGGCGGTGATGACATTATTACCATCGCTGGCGTCATGTTTACCGCCTACGCAAGAGACTTCGCCGGCATGACTGTTCATGTGAGCAGCGCGGCGCGTCAGTAGCAGCTTGGGATGGCGCTCATGAGTGATGGCAACCAATACCGAGGCATCAGCAATCGGTGTCTGATACAGACTCTCTAAAATGCGCTCGCTAAGAGAAGTATGAGAGTTGTGGTATAACGCAGGATTGGTGACCGCATTTAAGGTCTCATGCTGCACGCGTTCCGCCAACTTTCTAATAGTGGGATAACGAATAAAGTCTGGCACAGCGACGGAAAATTCATCGAAATGGACAGACTGCGGGGGGAGTAACATTATTATTGCCCTATGTTTTTATTAGTATCAAGCATCAATGCCGTTAAACATAAATAACCATTAAATAGCCATTAAATAACCATTAAATAAGATGCTGATTACGCAAGTAAGCACTTTAAGATTACATGTTTTTAGGAAATATTTGTGGATAAGATTTTTTCATTAAATAAAATGCAGGGCAAGACCGATGATTGCCCGCAAAGATTGCCATTAATTATCATTGCCCTTGCTTGGGTTGGCGGTACTTTCGCCACCGCCATACTGGCGCTACTGGGCAGCTGGCAAAACGTCGCTATGATTTTGGGCTCATTTGGTGCCAGCTGTTTGCTTATTTTTGCCTATCCAGAGAGTCCATTTGCCCAGCCTAGAAACATCGTTGGCGGGCATCTTATCACCACTTTTACGGGGCTATCGTTTTTGACCTTGTTTGGTATCGAGTGGTGGAGCTTGTCGCTGGCGGTCGGTACAGCGATTGCGCTGATGCTATTGCTGCGCGTACCGCATCCACCCGCCGGCTCTAATCCACTAATCGTCATGCTCGGCGGCGTCAACTGGCATTTTTTAGTCACCCCTACGCTAATCGGTGCGCTTGCCTTGGTTGCAGTGGCGCTGATTTATAACAATATCGGTCGCGGTCGCCATTATCCGCGTTATTGGTAAATCCATCCTTCAAGGTAAAAGGTAAAGCGATCATTTATTATTCAACATCAGTCTAGTCTAGACTAGCGTAATCTAAAAGCGGCTGCATATACTTTATGTGACTGGACTGATGCGCAATCGCAGCGCTGACAATGACGCTTAAAAAACCTTATTTCATAAACGTAAGCCTAGCTACCATCAGTTTAGCAAAAATGTGTGCTTTTTATTATCACGACCAGTGCGATGGAAATTTGTGTTATCTTAGGCTTCATAGCTATGATGCCAGCTGACAAGCGAACGTCATAACATAAGAATTATAATTCTTACAACACCGATAACCTTTTTTCCATCTTTCGTTTATCTTATATAAGGCAGTTGATATGTGCTATTGTCTACAATGCGGCCATGAAGCAGAACGCAAAATACCAGCCACCGATAATATGCCGCGTTTGGTATGCCCAAACTGCAATTATATTCACTACGAAAATCCAAAAGTGATTTGTGGCTCACTGGTCGTACATAAAAATAGAGTGCTATTATGCCGCCGTGCGATTGAGCCGCAATATGGCTTATGGACGTTGCCCGCAGGCTTTATGGAAAATGGCGAAACCATGGCAGAAGGCGCGGCGCGTGAAAGCTTTGAAGAGGCGGAAGCAGTGGTTATCAACCCGCATTTATATTGCTTATATGATATCCCCGATATCGGGCAAATCTATAGCATTTATATCACCGAGTTAAAAGACGGCGCTTACGGTATTGGCTCTGAAAGTCTGGACTGCGCGTTATTTGCTGAAGAAGACATCCCGTGGGATAAGCTTGCCTTTGAAGCCGTGCGCCGTACCTTAAAAAGCTACTTTGCCGACCGCAAGGAGTTTGACGACCATAACGACTTTCCTATTCATCAAGATTTGATTGGCAAAGACCAAGCGATTAAGCGTTATTAATACAGCTTTTTAAAATACTTACTGGCAATAAAAACCGCCGCTTTCAATACAAACACTGAGAGCGGCGGTTTTTTTATACAGTCAATGATTTGCGATGACTGTTTTTGCGCTAAATTAACAACTAGCTTTTAATTTTACAAACGTTAAAACCTAACTCTTTTACGGCTTCTTCTTTATCATAGGGTGCTAATACGGCACGCACGTGTTTTTGTCCTTGCAGATATTGCTTAGCGACGCGCTGCAAGTCAGCAACCGTCACAGATAATATCGCCGCGCGCATTTTACGCTGCCAGTCGACGCCGCGATGATGCAGATTGGCAAAGCAGGCTTTTACCGCCTCCCCTGCTGGAGAGCGTGGTTTATCCATGCCTGAGATAATACCCAAGATAGCTTCTTCTAATTGCTCATCGGTTTGCGGCTCGTTTAATAGCCATTCGATACTGGCATCAAAATGGGCAAAAGTTTCAGCACACTGCGGATCGCGATAGCTAAAGAACTTAAAGGCACAAGCATTGGCATCGTAACCTGCACCGCCGCCATAAGCACCGCCGCGCTCACGAATGGCACTATGCAAGTAACCATTGCGCAGATACGGCGCTAACACCATTAATGCTGCCGTATCAGGATGGTCGGCTGCTGGCACGGTATATGCGCTAGCATTATGATAGACGTTGGTCGGAACTAGCCACGCCAAATCTTCAGCGGTAACCTCTTCTAGTTGAGCGCCATCATTCTTACCATTGAGCGCCGAGTCTAACTGTAAATCTGCAAACTCACTTGGAATGTTCGCTTCAATAGCCGTTTCAGTATTGCTTAACTTTTCCGCAATCTTTGGTGCTTGGCTGTCTTTCCAGCTATCAACGATTAAGTTACTTAAGCGTTCGGTTTGCTCGGCTTCACAGATAATAACGGCGTGTTTCGGCAAACTTATTATACGCTGATGTAAATCCATCAAACTGCTTGCCAATTTATCCCACTGCCTATCGTCACTACTGGCGTGGGTTAAGAAGTCTTTTAGCGCGTTCAATGCTGGCAGCCCGCTACGCACATATTCTAACTGCGCTTGACGGCTCATGCCGCGACTGGCGGTTTGCATAGCATACGAATGCCCAGAACCGGCAAGGTTTGATTGCCAACCAGCTGCGCGCTGCTGCAAAATCTCTTTAATACGGTTATGCTCGCTAAAGACGCTGTGCTCCATGACTTCTTTAAGCAAATCAATGGCTTCAGGCTTACGATTTAGCGCGCGTGTAGCGACGACGAAGTAGCTGCTAATCGCTTGGCTATCATCGATATTGGTACGCTGGCTGATACGCGCCGTCACTCCTGATGAATGCGCCGCTTGCTTGGCCTGCATTTCATGAGCGCTTAGCGAGTCCGTGCCCAGTTCTGACAATAAGCTTAAATAGATCGGCAATAGCGGATGATTGATGACTTCATTAACCGGTAGCTCGCTGGTGTCTTGATTACCAATCGCATCGGTCAATGGCACTATCACTTGGTAATAATACAAGCCATTGGTACCGGCTTCATATTCAAATAAGGTGCTGTCTTGCCCGCTTAAATTTACTTGTTTTTGCGTGCCTTGTTTAAAGCTGATATCGGTTGGCACGTCTTCTAGACCAACTTTTGGCAATAAGCTTAAATCATCAGGCGCAGCTTGGCGCGCTGCCAAATCAAGCGCTTGCTGTTTTAAGATAGCTTTATCATCAGCGGTCAAATCCATCGCAATGGTATCAAGACGGGTTTGCTCAGCGGCTGCCAAACGGGCAGTTTTTTCGCTATCAGGCGTCAACGTGACACGGACACGATGCTGATTATCGAGCAAATGGGTCTTTATTAAATTCGGTAACCACTGTTCGTCTTTGACTTGCTCACGCAGCCATTGCAAGTGCTCATCAACTTCCCACACATCGATAGGGTTGCCATCATGAATCGCCGTGCTAAAGCCCTCTAACATAAGGTTTAAACCATACGGCATGCTATCACCGCCGATATGGCGCTGATCAATCTCGATTTGGTGCAAAATGGTTTCGATGGTTTCATCATCAATCGGATTGCTCGCCACCTCTTTAAGTAAATCAAGAATGCCCTGCTCTACCGCTTCGGCATGCTCAGGGTTTGAACCGCGTAGACCGGTATAGAATACCATTTCATAATGACTGTCATCGAGACCCAATAGCGGACTCGGCGCTTTACCGAGTGGATGGCTGTCCAAATACGCACGCAGGGGCGAACCAGCATGCTCAACCAACACGCCTTCTAATAGACGCAGTGCCAAACGCTGCTTGGGATCGGTAATCGATGGCAATAGCCACGCCACCACATGATGCGTTTGGTCTGGACCAGCTTCATCAGCAGTATAAGTATCAACCGCGCTAATCGGTGCAGACAGACGTTTTTCTGGACGCGAAACGTGTTTTTTACCCGCTTCAAACTGAATCAAGGCATCGTCATGAATTTTTGCTTGCGTTTGGGCAACCGGAATATTACCAAAGCTCATGATCACGCTGTTTGACGGATGATAATGGCTCTGATGAAATTCAACCAGCTCATGATGGGTCAAATCAGGAATATCAGCAGGATCGCCGCCCGAATTATAATGATAGGTCGTCGTTGGGAACAAATGATGGGCGACCGTATGATAAAGCTGGTCAATCTCGCCGCTCATTGCGCCTTTCATCTCATTGAACACGATACCTTTAAACTGCGGTTTATCGTTTTCGTCTAACTCAACGCGGATGCCTTCTTGGGCAAAATCCAGCGGATGAATATTGGGGAAAAACGACGCATCAAGATAAACGGCCAGCAAATTAAAGTAGTCGTTTTTATTTTGGGTCGCGTACGGATACGCCGTCCAATCGGCGGCGGTCATGGCATTCATAAAGGTGTTTAATGAACGTTTAATCATCGAAAAGAACGGGTCGCGGACAGGGAACTTTTCAGAGCCACACAAAGCCACGTGCTCTAAAATATGCGCCTCACCTTTTGAGTCCATCGGCTGAGTACGAAAGCCGACCAAAAAGGCATTTTCATCGCTTGGATGCGCCAAATGGTAATGCATGGCGCCTGTCTTGACGTGCTGGCTTATCAATACGTCCATCGACAGTGCATCGATATGACGGTGCTCAAGCAGCTCAAACGCTGGATGTAGGGTTAAATCAGCGGTAAATGGCGTGTCAGTCATAGTTGTCCTTATAGAGTAACCTGATAGCTTCTTCGTCAAGCGCTCATGTGGCCGTTAACTGATAAAGCAGCTCAGGATAAACAATCAAAAATGGAAAGGTTTATATTTATAAAATTGATTGGTCTAAAATTAATAGCGTTGTAAAAGTTATAAAAATAGCAGTGTTATAAAAATATAGGTAATCTTTAAATAGAATGGCAATTATCAGCTAAAAAGGATTTGCCTAACGAAACTAGATGGGGCTTAGGGCTTGATAAGTCAAGATAGCGCTAGGAGAAAAATAATAACGCTTCAACAATAAATCATAAAGATAGTGTGGATTTAACAAAGCCTACTTAACAGCAGTCAGTAGTAGTGCTATAGTTGAAATCATCTGTCAAAAGGAGCAGCTCATGAGTTACGAACATATTTTATTGGTCACCGACTTGATGTCCGACGCTGATGTGGTCGCCCAAAAGGCCAAACGTATCGTCGAGAATCGTCCGAACGCCAAATTATCGGTATTACATATCGTCAAAGATACCATGGTCGGCTTTGGCTATGAGCTGGTGCCTGCCTCAAGCTTATACGATGAAATCGATGATGAACGCTGCCAAGAAGCACGCGCCAAATTAGCGCAATTTTTGGAGCGTAACGACTTGCACGCGGTCAACTCTGAAGTAACAACCGCCATCTCTAACAGTGAGGGTATCGTCAATTATTGCCATAAGCATGACGTTGATTTATTGGTCATCGGTCGGCATGAGCGCCACGGTATCTCGGCTTGGCTAAGTGGCGCGACGGCAGATAATATCTTGCCAAACGTCCCATGCGACAGCTTAGTGGTGCGACTCGATAAACCCGTTAATAAATAAGCCTAAGAACAGACTAAACATCGTTCCGAAGTTATTTAAAATTATTAAAAAATCTCATTAACAAAAGCGCACTGTATGGCAGTGCGCTTTTTTATTATCCATCAAAATAGTAGATACTCTATCCAATACCTCTATGTTTACTACTAAAATCAATCTTCTGTCAAAATATCAATAAAACTCTGCCAAATGGGGCTTTGATGACGCGCTTTATGCCAAACTAGCCACCACGTGCGCGATAGATCAATACCGGTAACTTTCACCTGCACCAGCTCTCCTTTATCCAATTCTGCTTGAATGACATACTGCGATAAACAGCCAAGACCGATATCGGCGCTGACCATATGCTTAATCGCTTCTGACTGCTGAATCGCCATGACAATCTCGGCATGTGGCAGATGCTGCAATAACTGCTCATCGATGATTTGCCGCGTCCCCGAACCCGCCTCTCGTACCAATAATGGCAGCCTTGCCAATTGTTCCGTGCTGAGCTCATAGCATTTTTCTTTCTCATTATAGGTCATGTCTGTCAGCCATTTACTATGAGATTTAGCAAATACCATCAAGGTATCGGTGCGCCAAGCGTGCTGCTCAATGACTTTCATATCTGTCGGGCGCGGCATACCTTCTACAAGCGCAATATCGATATTTAATTGCTCAACTTCGCCGACTACTTCTTGGGTATTAGCAATATACATATCGATATGGGCATCGGGTAGCGCTTCGTACAATTTAGCAAGCAGCGGCGGCAATACATAATTACCAATCGTGGTACTAGCACCAATATGAATCTGCCCTGCTTGATGCTTATGATAATGCTCAAGGGTTAAAGCTTGTCCCAAAATAGCTTGCGCCTGAATATAAATAGGATGGGCGTTTGGATGCTGATTAAGCCTGCGACCGACGCGCTCAAATAGCGGCATTTGTAACCGCGCCTCCAGCTCAGTGAGTGCACTGCTGACCGCTGACTGCGATAAATGCAGCTCTTCACTGGCACGGCTGGTACTGCCAGTTTGATAAATACTGACAAACACCGATAGCTGCTTAAGGGTAATCCTCGGTAGCAGCTGCATAACTTTTTTCATGATTGGATCACCTCTTTCATCGGCCTTTTATCTTTAACTAATTAGGACATGACCTAGCCTACAACAACTTACCAACCTAAAAAATCGATAGTTTATATCTTATTAATCTGTTTTTATTATAAATCGGTTTATCTTATACTGTCTATTCATAAGCTTATGCTTATTTCGATTATAGATGATAAAAAATAGGATGCGTACGATATGAACGCAGTAGCACAAACCATGCATAATTACTTCCCGCATAACCGTCATGCGATGGGACTTATCGTCGTGCTGATTGGGAGCTTGTTTTGTTTGTGGTTGAATATCAGCTTAGACACATGGTCAAATGGACAAATTGTTGGTCTGTCATCGTTGACGCTAGCAATTTTACTTGGCATGGTACTTGGCAATACGATTTATCCAAATTTTTCTGATCAATTAAGTGCGGGTGTTGGTTTTGCTAAAGGTCAAATACTGCGCCTAGCCATTATATTTTATGGTTTTAAACTGACTTTAACCCAAGTCGCAAGCGTTGGTATGCCCGCCGTAATGACTGATGCATTGGTATTAACCTCAACGTTTTTACTTACCTATTGGCTCGGTACAAAGTGGCTTAAAGTCGATAAGCAAACGACCTTATTGATCGGCTCAGGGGCAAGTATTTGTGGCGCTGCAGCGGTAATTGCCGCAGAACCCGTGGTCAAAGCCGAAGCGCATAAAGTCACCATTGCCGTTGCCACCGTGGTGGTCTTTGGCACGATTGCCATGCTGCTCTATCCATTTTTATATCAACTTGGCTGGCTACAACCTTGGCTAAACGCTCAGCAATACGGCATATATACCGGTTCAACCATTCATGAAGTGGCACAAGTAGTGGTCGCTGGTAACGCCGTCAGCACCGAGGTTGGCAATACCGCGGTCGTCACAAAAATGATACGAGTGATGATGCTCGCGCCTTTCTTATTGATTTTATCGTTTGCCTTAACCAAAACCAGTAGTGATAATGGCGAAAAGCCGTCTTTCATAAATCGTGTGCAACAAGTGAAAGTCCCTTGGTTTGCCTTTATCTTTATTTTGGTGGTGGTATTGCATACGTGGATACCGATGACGGCAAGCTTTGAGCAGAACATGGTCATGCTTGATGATGTCTTATTGACGATGGCAATGTTTGCCCTTGGTTTGACCACCCATATGAGTGCCATTAAACAAGCTGGCGTCAAACCATTGATACTTGGGGCGATTATGTTTACTTGGTTAATCGTTGGTGGCGGCTTGATCAATATTGGCATCGCTTCACTGTAAAAAAGCTATTTACGCACCAATAAAACTAAAAATGCCGACGATTATCACTATAATCGTCGGCATTGTTGTCCTAAGACTTTATTCAACACTTTACTATTTATTTATCAAAAGCAATAAACATAAATAATAGGTGAAAAAAAACGAACCCTAAGGCTCGTTTTTTTATTCATCTAGCTCTAATTGTCTATAAAGACAAATTAGATAGCAACGATGTTATGTGCTTGTGGGCCTTTTTGGCCTTGAGTTACAGTGAACTCAACTTCTTGGCCTTCAGCCAAAGTTTTGAAACCTGAACCAGTGATTTCGCTGTAATGAGCAAAAACGTCTGCGCCGTTTTCTGGAGCGATGAAACCAAAGCCTTTAGCTTCGTTGAACCACTTAACTGTACCTTTTTGAACGTCTGACATAGTCATAACCCTGATATTTAATTTATTTTTGGCCTAATTGGCCGATAACGCTTGCAAATAGCTACTGAACGATAAATATTAAAACGAAGGATTATAACTAATACTACGAGGTAATGATTTGGTGCAGAACTGCTCTTAAGCTTGGAGGTATTATAGGTGGCCTAGCGCAGTATCGCAAGCCTTATCTTATCTTTAGTGTAACAAAGCGCAATTATTGGCTATTTTTTGACCTTATTTGCTTTATTTTTAGGTATTTAGCAAAGACTTTAAGTATTTACTCTATATATTTAGGCATTTGGCAAACGGAATAAATATATGGCGACGCCAGTGCAAATCGCTGCTACTAGCCACGCCATCCACATCATATCCGCTGGCAGACGATAAAATAACATCGATATCGATAGTGTCATCATAATCGTTGCTAACCACTTGGCATATAGCGGAACAGCGCGACGCTCTTCCCAATCACGAACAAACTTACCAAAATACTTATGATTAATCAGCCAAAAATGAAAACGTCGTGAGCTACGTGCCCAGCAACCTGCTGCTAGCAAAATAAAAGGCGCGGTCGGCATCACGGGTAATAATGCGCCAACAATCCCCAAGACAAAAAATATCCAACCAAATATCAAAAATGCCCAACGCACCGCTGGGCTATTGTGTTGATTGGTCTTTGGGCGGTAGTAGAAGTGCTTTTTTTGGCTCATAAAGGATGTCGTTGGATAGTGGATATCGTTGGATAGTGTCAGATAATCAGGTTTTGGCCGGCAAATTTATGACAAAGACGGCGGCTTATAGAACTCACTAAGGATGCCGTATGAGGAGATATGCTACAAGACTATTTTTATGAGGGTTTTGCTATCAATCGGTATGTTTGGTTAGTGATTGGGTAAGTACCAATTACAGATAGTGCGCTCTTCTATTAACACGTCGATTGAAAGCGCCTATAAGATTGAAAGCGCTTATAAAAAGCCGTCACAAATGAGAACTGTTATAAAGGACGGTTAACGAGCGTCAGTCATCACCTTTCATTGTCATTCCTGATACGCTTGCATCACCGCTTACAAGTCGTCTATGATGATGCAGTAGCTATCGATAATAGTCATTAGCAGTACGGATTCATGAGCAATACTGATCAAAAATAATGCAGCACCACTCAATCTTGTCGGGGTGCTTTGCTTTTAACCTTGTAACGATTGTTAAAACCATCGCTGAGACACACCCGTGAACCTGAAGCAGTTAGCACTGACGTAGGAAACAAGCATGACAGACCCTAAGCAGTCTATAAATAAGAGAAATCTCTATCTGATTCGCTGATCTGATGGCGTATCTGACTTTGAGATTTTTCCTTTCTTGTTTTGCCTTTTTTGTTTTATTTAAACAGCATCAGTCTGATTGTTTTCTATCATTAAGAAGGAAACAACCATGCAGTCAACCACCAAACTTACTCTGACCCTCGAATGGTTTTTAAACCCTGATCACCTGCCCTTTATCGCGGGTGTGACCACAGGCGCATATGAGCAGGCAGGGCTAGATATCACTATCATTGAGCCTGATGACCATTATGATGGCTTTGCTGAATTGCAAAATCAAAGTATCGATCTGCATGTGAATGAGCCGATTCATCTGTTTGAGCATTATGCGCCTAATCTGCGTGCGCTTGGCTGTTTTTTTGAGACCGATGGTGGCATATTGATGCAACGCGCTAGCATGGATAAGCTAAAAAACAATCAGCCTATCCGCATCTGCACCCCTGCTGCTGAAGAAAAAACCAATCGTATTGGCTTTGAGATATTAGCTCGCTATGCCAAGAAAAATGGCTTTAGTATCAGCCGTGATAATGTGAGCTTTGTACAAAAAGACTTTTATCATATAAAAAACCTGCAAGAAGACCCAAGCCTCGATGGTGCATGGCTATGCTTTTATAACTTTGAAGGCGTTGAGGCGACACATGAAGGGTTAAACTTTACATTTATCGATCAGCATCTGTCACCTTATCCGAACTTTTCAGCGTTAGAGATTCTCACAACGGATGAGATCTATAGCGCAAAAAAGGACGCGATAGATACCTTTATCCAAGTGACCAACCAGATGACAGAGCTGTGTAAAAATGATCCAGAGACTGCTCACCATATGTATTACAACTACAGTAAGACCGAAGCCGATACACTGATGGATGCCATTATTGATAATACATTGGATAGATTGATCACCCCAATCACGCCTGATGCCAATAAATGGCAAGAGCTACGCGAGATGCTGGCAGAGATCAATATCGTGACGTTGAGTGATGAGCAGTATCAATCGCTGTGGGCGCTGTAGAGATTTTATAAGTTAAGATATTTTTTATCCTAGACAAATCAAAAAATTAATCTTAGATATTAGGAGAAAGTTGTGAATTTATACTAAACTTATTGATTAGTTTCATAAGTTTAGTATTTAATAAAGATTAACAGTTTCATCATTCAATGGTAAAGTACTTTGACACTTGATATACCAATTAGCTTTAAACTATTTTCAATTAATATGTACTTACCAATATATCTGTTAGAATTTTCAATAAAAGCATCTCACTCGACTTCTTCATTATAAATAGATAATTAAAACTGGAATAGCAATTATGGACGATCTAGATACTACAAAAAGAAATATTTTTAGTACTGCTAAACTTTTGAAGGAGAACAACTCCAATGAAGCAGAAACTAGATTCAAACTTATAGATATAATTCTCAAAGAAGTATTAGATTGGAAAACAGAAGATATTGAAGTAGAAAAGCATCTAAGAGAAGATAACAACTCCACTTTCGCCGATTATGTTTTGAAAACAGCAAATACAGCTATAGTTGTCGAAGCCAAAAGAATTAGCAATTTTAATCTAGGTGATTATAATCAACGGAAAATATTACTTGGTAAAAGCTTTCTTGAAACAGAGCTTGGAAAGGCTGTAGTACAAGCACGAGATTATGCTAGAGGTTTGGGAATAGATTTTGCTTGTGTTACGAATGGATTATTGTGGTTCGTATTTCCTGCACAACGTCACGATCAAGTATCATTCAATGAATCTTCAGGCATACTCTTCTCGTCTCTTGAAGAGATTTTTAGCACTTATTATTCTGAATTTACCGCTCTTATAAATAGAGCATCAGTCTTGGCAGGAAGTTTAGAGCTTCATCTATATGGACGTGCTGAGAACCAAATAGATCAGCGACACCTGAAAAACTTTTTTAGTCCTTATTCTAATATTTCAAAAGATAACCCTATCTATGAGAACTTATCTAGTCAGATAGCAACTGCCTTCTCCGAAAAAGTACTTTCATTGGACTCTGCCGAATTTAGTAGACTATATGTACCTAATGCGCAAAATATAAAGTTTGATAGTAAGATAAGAATGACTGTGTCAAAGCGAGACACAGTAGTGGCGAAGAAAACTAATAGATTAATGAGAGATACTGATAGAGATAGATTTATTGAGAAAGTTTCAGATAATAAGAATTTCTCTAAACTTGCATTTATCATTGTAGGTACAGTCGGTTCTGGAAAGACTACTTTTCTACATTATCTTGAGAAAATAAAACTTCAAGACTTGTTAAACAGTCCAGATAATAATTTTCACTGGATTAGAATTGATTTTTTAGAAAGCACTCAGGACCTTTCTTATACATCATTTATATACGAACATCTTTTTCGTTATATTCAGGATTCAAATCTAGGTGATAAAGAAAAATCCATCTCTCCAGCCTATGCTTCTGAAATTGAATCTCTACTAAGGGGACCTCTCGCATTTCTTTCAGATGAAAAAGAAAAAAATCGTGAAATATCAAATTTAATTCTAAAAGATTATAATGAAAAATCACCTTACATAGAGAAAATTTTCAGATATCACTCTGATAAATCAAATATTTATATAATAGTAGATAATATAGACCAAATAGAAAGTGATATAAAACAAAGCGAACTTTTCTCCGCAACACTGTCAATTGCTAGAAAGCTTAACCTAAATTTAATAATTTGCTTGCGCCAGTCTACTTATATACGTAACAGAAACTCTCCATTAATTAATGCGTATGATTATGAATACGGACAAATAGATCCACCTTCTGTACTCGCAGTCTTATCTAAGAGATTTGATCTATTAAGTTCAATTGTACAAGGTATGAGCTTTAATTTTACAGCTGAAAATGGTGCTAGGTTTATTGTTGATGATGCATCCGAAGTAATAGGACAGTTAAAAGAATCTGTTCTAGGTAATGAAGTTGGAGGACAAATCGAAGTATTAGCATCAGAAGATTTAAGACTAGCATTGAGAATGACTAGGGATTTTCTTGAAAAAGGCTATTCTAATACATCTCAAGGCATACAGAGTTATGCTAAAGGTAACAAATATATCCTTCCAAAACATGAAGCTCTTAGAGCCATCATAGTTGGTAATCATACTGTTTACGATGAAAGTTATTCTGCTGTTGGAAACATTTTTGACTCTAAGCTCTCAATACATAATTTACAGCTGTTAAAGCTTTTTATTCTTAATGCATGCGTGAATAGGGCTACCCTTTCTAGTTTTGAAGGCATAGACGGAGACGAAATAATTGAACACCTTAAGAATATAGGTGTAGCGAAAAAATATACTAAGCAGGTATTAAAGGTCTTATGTGAACAACGTTACCTTTTTACACCTAGTCATACTGTATCTGAAGATATCGCCATGTATGCTCCTTCAAGACTAGGAGGGTACGTTGTTCGAGAATTACTTGTGGACTTCACATTTTTAGAAAACCTTATGTTTGACACTTACATATCAGATGACGAAACTTGGCAGAATTTAAAAGAAATTAGTCATGAGATTGAGAGTGAAAAAAACATCATAAGCAAAATAGAAATTAGAGTTAAACGGATTCAATTTTTTTGGAACTATTTAACTAAATCATATAGCCCATTGCTTAATGAATCACTAAAAAGAACCTTGCCTTCAGAATGGTGTAATGACTTATTTGGAGATAATACAGGCACTTTAGAAAATACTTTCTCTAAAGTTAAAGGCTCAGCCAAGAGAAATTATGGTAAATCGAAAAAGTCTTAGAATTATTTTAAACTTCCTTAACTTTTAATTTGGAAGCTAGCTATCACTTCGCTCTATAATTATTTTTGCGCGAGGGACGAGCGCCGAGCTAAGTCGTTAAAGAACACTGCCCCATGCATCGCATATTTCTATGGTGTAAAGAACTCCGATGCTGAGGCTAGTCTTTTTAGTTTTCTGCTTTTTTTACAACGCCTTTAACTGCTCCATCTGCGCCGTCATTGCAGTCAACTGCCCTTCTAACTCAGCCAGTTTCGCCTTTTCAGCATCGACTACTTCGGCTGGCGCTTTACTGACAAAGCCTTCGTTAGAGAGCTTACGCGCGATGCCGTCGGCCTGCTTTTGTAGCTTTTCATGCGCTTTGTCCAGACGTGCCAGCTCAGCCGTTGGATCGATTAGCCCTTTCATCGGTACCAGTACACGTAGCTGGCCGACCATGCTCGATGACGATAGTGGCACCTCATCACCTTCTTTGACGATCTCTAAGCTCTCGACTTTGGCCAGTGCCTTAAACTGGTTTTTGATACGTGATAGACGCGCTTCTTCCTCATCTGAGATATTTTGTAGCAATACTGGTAGGCGTACGGCGTTACCCAGTTTCATCTCACCGCGGATATTACGGATACTGGCGATCAGCTCTTGTAGCCATGCCATGTCCGCCTCCACCTGCTCACTGATCTGTGCATTATCAGCTTGAGGATAGGCTGCGACGACAATGCTGTCAGTATCTTTACGGTTCAGCAGCGGCGCGACAGTCTGCCAAATCTCTTCGGTCAGATACGGCATGATCGGATGGCTAAAGCGCAGCGCCGTCTCGAGCACATGCAGCAACACGTAGCGGATTTGCGCTTTACGCTCGTCTGTCACTGAGTCATCATTGAGACTGGCTTTGGCAAGCTCAACGTACCAATCGCAGTACTCGTTCCAAATAAACTCATAGATATCATGGCTGACCATATCAAGGCGATACTGAGCAAAGTGTTGATGGATATTGCTAATCGTCGAGTTTAGACGACTCATGATCCATTTTTCTGGTAATTCCCACACCTCAGGATTTGCCGTTTGGTCAATCGCTTGGGCGTTGCCTTCTTTATCGATACAATTCATCAGTACAAAGCGGCTAGCATTCCAAATTTTATTACAGAAGTTACGATAGCCCTCAACACGTTTTAGATCAAAGTTGATATCGCGACCGGTACTAGCAAGGGAGGTAAAGGTGAAGCGCAGCGCATCGGTACCGTAAGCTGGAATGCCCTCTGGGAACTCTTTTCGGGTTTGCTTCTCAATCTTTGCCGCATCTTTTGGATTCATCATATTGCTGGTGCGTTTTTCAACCAGCGTTTCCAAATCGATACCATCGATCAAATCAATCGGATCTAAGACGTTACCTTTAGATTTTGACATCTTCTGACCATTGCCATCACGTACCAGACCATGAACATAAACGGTTTTAAACGGTACTTGCGGCGTGCCATCTTCGTTTTTGACAAAGTGCATAGTCATCATGATCATGCGTGCGACCCAAAAGAAGATAATATCAAAGCCAGTGACCAACACGCTGGTCGGGTGAAAGGTTTTTAGTACGCGCGGATCAGCGTTAGGGTCTGCCCAATCAAGCGTACTAAAGGTCCAAAGTCCCGAGCTAAACCAGGTATCAAGCACATCATCGTCTTGGCGCAATTTAACGTCGTCGCTTAGATTGTACTTAGTGCGTACTTCCGCTTCATCACGGGCGACATAAATCTCGCCAGTCGCGTCGTCATACCACGCAGGGATACGATGTCCCCACCATAGCTGACGGCTGATACACCAGTCCTGCAAGTCCGTCATCCACGCCATATACATATTTTTATATTGCGCAGGAACGAACTCAATTCGGCCATCTTCTACGGCATCAATCGCAGGTTTGGCAAGCTTACTGACGGCCACGTACCATTGATCGGTCAACCACGGCTCAACGATCGTACCACCACGCTCAGCACGTGGGGCTTTGAGTGCGTAGTCTTCGATATCCTCTAGCCAACCTTGCTCGCCCGCTTGCTCAACCAAGAATTTACGCGCCGCAAAACGCTCAAGTCCTGCATATTCACTTGGCGTGGTTTCTAATGTCGGCTCACGTGTTTGTAGGTCAGGATAAACTTCCATCGCAGGTAAGATATTGGCGCGTTCATCAAGGATATTAATCAATGGCAAGTTATGACGACGACCAAGCTCATAGTCATTAAAATCATGGGCTGGGGTGATTTTTACGCAGCCAGTACCAAATTCGATATCAACATAATCATCGGCAACGATAGGAACAATGCGACCAGTAATCGGCAAGGTAATGGTTTTGCCAATCAAATGCGCGTAACGCTCGTCCTTTGGATTGACGGCAACGGCGGTATCGCCCAGCAAGGTTTCAGGGCGCGTGGTAGCGACAACCAAATAGTCCTTACCATCTTGGGTTGTGATATCTTTCTCAGTGAAGTGATAGCGAAAATGCCACAAGCTGCCCTTTTCATCGACGTTTTCAACTTCTAAATCTGATAGCGCGGTTTGAAATTTTGGATCCCAGTTGACCAAACGCTTTCCACGATAAATAAGCCCATCATCATATAGACGAACGAACACTTCTTTGACCGCATTGGATAAACCATCGTCCATGGTAAAGCGCTCTCGCGACCAATCAACCGAGCTACCAAGGCGGCGAATCTGCGTGGTGATATTGCCGCCCGACTCTTCTTTCCACTCCCACACTTTATCGATGAAATCTTCGCGCGTCATATCACGGCGCTTCAAACCTTGCGCCTCCAAACGACGCTCAACGACCATTTGGGTGGCGATACCGGCGTGATCGGTGCCCGGTTGCCAAAGGGTATTATCACCATCCATGCGATGATAACGGGTTAGTGCGTCCATGATGGCATTGTTAAAGCCATGACCCATATGCAGTGAACCGGTGACGTTTGGTGGCGGCAAGGCGATAGAAAATGACTCGTCTTTATCAAAACTTGGCTTAAAATAACCGCTATCTTCCCAGCCTTGATACATGCCTGCTTCGACATCGCTTGGATTGTAGGCGTTCTCTAATTGGCTTAAGGCGGCCTGAATCGATTGGGTCAGGTTGGTTTTGGTATTATCAGGGGTATTAGAAGTACTCATAATAGAATGGTCTTTTATTAGAAATGAAGGTGGTCAAACAAAGTTATCGAAAAATAGGGAAAATAATTAATAGAGTGATTTTAACGCAGATAAGCAGATTTTGTTAGATGCTAAGGACATTTATCAGTCTTCAATAGAGGCAGGGGCCAATTTACAACAGTAATCGGCTGAACACTCAACACAATAAACGCTGCGCATACGCTAAAATAAAGAAAAACCTAAATTATCATCAGATAAACAGCGAGCCGACCGTGTCTAAAGATGGCGAGCACAACGATAACAATAATAGTAGCAATAGCAGCCACTTTAAAGCTGAAAAAAAGAGGATGTACGCTCTATAGCTGCTGAAGAAAACAGCGTTGAAGATAAAGTAGAAGGCGATACTGAGGAGCAGAGCGACTCCGATACCGCAGAAAACTTAGAGGACGAAGATTTCTCTGAGGATATTAGCGAAGAAGACAAAGAGACCATCAAAAAAGTCGCCAACGATGATAATTTCAGCCAAGCAAAAAGCTATGCCAGTATCTTGGTTGAGCAGGTGATGGATGGCAGAGAAACTTTTGAGCGCTCGCTTGGCTCGTTATTTACCAGTGCTTTTACCGCAGGGCTTGAGATTGGTATCAGCTTCTTTATGATTTTATCTGCTTTTGCGCTTTTGAGTGGCATGCTCCCCAGTCATTACGCGATCGTCCTCGCTTCCCTATTTTATCCGATTGGCTTTATTATTGTCGTCATCGGTCAGTCACTATTATTTACCGAACAAACCTCACTGCTGAGCCTGCCTGTTCTCAACAAAATCGAACCCTTACATAAGTTGCTACGCCTTTGGGGCATTGTCATCGCCGGTAACGTCGTTGGTGGCTGTTTATTTGCCGCTTTGATGATAGGCCTAGGTTTAAATATGCAGTTATTTAGCGTCAGTGACATCGTTGCCTATGCCGAGCATATCTTAGGGTTTAGATGGTGGGTGATATTTGGTAGCGCCATCTTGGCAGGCTGGATGATGGGCGTTACCGCCTGGCTTGTGACATCAGCGCGTGACACCCTTAGTCGCATTGTTTTGGTGACCTTGATTACTGGCAGTATTGGCTTTTTAGGTTTGCATCATAGTATCGTCGGTAATATCGAGATATTTTCTGCTTTGCTTTATGGCAATACCGTTAGCTTAGCGCGCTATTTGCTATTTTTGGCGGTGATATTGGTTGGCAATACCGTTGGCGGGGTGGTATTTGTCGCGGTCCTAAAAAACCGTACCTTCTTATTTGATATTGCTAAAGTCAAAGAAGAAACTGCCAAAGACAAACCAAACGAAGGCAACAATATAAACAGCCGTATAAATACCCGCCGTCCTTATTAACAATAATTAGCAGTAAAATCCTCAAGCTAATTTTCCATAACAGATTTTAAGCTTTTAAACCTGTTATGGGATTTTATGAACGAGTGATATATAGTAAATTCCATTGAGAAATGTCATAGGACTGCTGGAATAAATTTTTCGAAGCCTTTGGCGTGCGAAGCACACAGCAAGCAAGGAAGATTTATTCCAGCAGAGCGCTATTTTAAATGAACCACTTTTATATTGAATTGGCTATAGATGCTTAGCGTCTGTCTAAATCATTAGCGCTAAAGCATGCGCGCGGCTAACACACTGCTTTCTATTTCAGACTTTCTCAGTTTATTGTGCCGTGCGCTAAATATGCGTACCAAAATCCCTGCCGTCAAGAACATTACCAAGGTATAGATGGCTGGCATCATCGACATATCGTAGTTCGATAATAACGTCAACGCCATAAATATCGACAATGTACTGTTTTGGAGCCCGACTTCTAGCGTGATTGACGTTCTTTGCGCCAAATTTAGACCGAACCATTTGCTACTATAATAACCAAGCGCCATGGTTAAAAGGTTCAATATTATCGACACAGGGCCGGTAGCGATAAAGGCATCGACGATGATATCGCGTTGCACATAGCCCAAAAACAGCACTAAAAACGTTAAAAACAGCACGCCAAAGCGCGACACATAGACTTGTGAGCGATCGGCGACTGCTGGCGCGTAACGCTTAATCAGCATGCCGATACTAATAGGCACAATCGTTAGCAGCACCAAAGTAAGCACCGTTTTTAATACGGGCAATTCAAACGCGCTACCGCTGCCCATAAAATAAATCAACGAAAAGCTCAGTACAATCGGAATGGTAAATACCGTGATAACGCTGGCGATCGCGGTCATCGTTACCGACAGCGCCACATCACCTTTGGCCAAATAAGTAAATAAGTTTGAGGTAGTGCCGCCCGGACACAGCACAAGCAGCATAACGCCAACGGCATACTCTGGGCGTAATGGCATGATATTGGCTAAAGCAAAGCCGATGATTGGCAGTAGTATGAGCTGATTGGTCAAGCCTATACCGACAGCCTTGGGATATTTTAGCACCCGTTTAAAATCATTGGTGACGAGGGTCAAGCCCATGCCCATCATGATTAAAAACAAGCAAATGGGAATAATAACTGAGTTTACTAAAGTGACTAGCGCCAAACTTTCCATAATGACATCCCTGTAAATGTGACCTATTCCTAGATCAACTGCTAATGATTGAGTGATAACGGCTTAGCATTCCTTGCTAAGGCTGGTTAATAGCGGCTGACGCTTAACATCAACGACCATCACTCATTGTTATGCTGAATTGCTGTTATATAGTCAAAATATCCTAAAAACGAGACGGTATTGCTGATATATCGATATTACTTTTCACTCACTATAGCTTTCATGAGAGTGCTTATAGCATAAAAGTCAGCAAAACATATAGCGAGTATATAGCGCAAATGTCATACATATTTGCTTTATTCAGCGACTCATCAGTCAAGTGTGAAATGTGGGAATAGAGTAGAAATAGAAAGGGTTTTATTCTGAATAAGAGGATTTGCCAGAAGGTTTAATATGGTTAGGGTTAAATGGCTTTAAAGGATTGAGGCTTTATCAGAATTCTCACAACTATGGACGGCGGTACCATAGGCAATGGCTTCGACCATACTGCCCAACTGATTGACATTACTGACTTCAAAACGCAGGCCATAAATATGATTATAGCCTTTCGCCTGCGCTTGGCTACGCATACGTACGGCGGCTTCACGGCGCGCGCGATCAAGTAAGGTCTCATAAGTGGTAAGATTTTTACCAAAGATACTTAAAACGCGAGCAATGACCATTTTAAAATAATCTTGCGCAATCACCACACTGCCAAGTACCAACTCACCCTCAGTATGAGCTGCAAGTTTAGATACATAAAAGCGCTCGGTCGAAACGACAATATGGCTAAGCTCTTTTTCAGCGATTTTTAATTGTGCCAAATGCTGACGCTCATGCCGTGAGCCAAAAAACCAGCCGACCACAAACAGTACCAGAAGCGGCGCATAGTTGATAAGCATTTGGGTGAGAGAATTATTCATGGACCGTCTCGAGCGTCAAAAAGCATTGCTGCTTTTTTTACTGGTTAATTAACCAAAAGGATTGAAACGTGGCAAATCATCAGCAGCGGCGGTTGGGTTTTGCGGCACCGCTTGGTTATGATTTTGCAAACCTGTAGGACCAGAAGGATTGCTTGGCGGTTGATGAGATGAAGACGAAGAGATGGACTGCTGCGGCATGGGCACGGCTTTAACCGCTGTGCCATAAACAAACAGCTCAGAAGCGCCTTGGGCAATGCTCGAAGTCGAAAACCGCAGACCTACCACGGCATCGGCACCTAAGGCTTCTGCTTTGATGACCATACGATCGATGGCTTCTTGGCGTGACTCTTCTAACAGCTCGGTGTAGGCCGTCAGCTCACCACCAACGATATTTTTTAGCCCAGCAAACAAGTCTTTGCCCACATGCTTTGAGCGCACAGTACTGCCGTAGACGACACCTAAGCGCTCGGTAATCTGATAGTTGGGTAAGTGCTCAAGATTGGAAAGTTGCACAGTCATGGTACAGCCTTATCAGTGACTTATATGAATTTAATGAAGATTGATGGTTTCAATGAATAATAAACAATCAATATTGTTGAAACAAACCATGCTAGTCATTGGTATGAAACAATAAAAACAGCTCGGTTAAATTGCCTTCGATGCTATTGGCCATTTGCGCCATTTTATCTTCATCAGCGCGCATTTCGGCAAGCTCAGGATCTTCATCATCAATACCGCTTAGCACAATCATCGGTAAGGTTAAGACCGCCACATCTTCTGCGGTTTCTTCATCTTCAAACCAATCGCTGGCTTCATCGCCATACATCGCATCGACAAAACCAATCGACCAAGCAACAATATCAGACTCTTCTGAAAAATCGACCGCCACTTCCTCATTACCGGCATCTTCACCAAAGGGTAGCTCGATCGGCGTCTCATTTTTTAGCTCAGCCATAATCGAGTCGCGCCAGCGCTGAATACCGTCAATCACATTTGCAGGAATGTCACTGACGTGACCTTCAAATAGCGCATCTAGCCAATTTGGCAACTGACGACCAATAACTGTCGCGGTCAAAAAACCATGGGTGGCAACACTATCAAGCACGAACTGGCTCTCATCATTGTCCAAATAGTCTAATAATTCATCGAAACTGAGTGGGTTATTCATAGCAGGGAGTCCTTGGCGGCTAGATTACGGCGTACGCCATACATGAGTATGGCAACATAAAAAGAGCTGATTGCAGCATCATTTTTAACAATTTAATATTATTAAAAACCTCTGACAATCAGCTTAGCACAATATACTTAACATGATGATTGCTTATCTGTGTAACCAGTTAACAACTTTCGGCTAACACATAGCCATTATCTCTACTTTTCCTGATTATCAAGCGGCAAACTTAAAACAGAAATAACGGGTTAAATATCGTCATCGTCCCAGTCATCGCCATCTTCATCAAAATTATCGATGTCATCAAGATCGTCTTTGAGCTCTTTTTCTAGACGTTTTTCTTCTAGTAGGTTATCAATCAAACGGCGTTTCTCAAGGCTGCTTAAGCGCGTACGCACACTGGTTTCGGCCTCTTCCACCATCTTGGCGTCGTCATCATCGACAAAATCGTCATCAAAATCGTCATCAATATCAGCGTCACTCATGACAAACTCCTATCGTTTTTCGGCAAAGGTATTAAAAATACATAAATATATATATGCCTTATAAAGTCTCTCCCAAGCGTTGTCAATCCTTTTTATCACTATGACAACGTTATGCTCAAAGCTAATAAGCGCACAAGCATTTATCTTACAGGCAATTGTATAGATTCACTGACGTCTAAAGTGACAAATTTACCCCTGCTCTTCTGTCTCTTCAATCATCAATACCGCATTACGTACATCAGCCAGCCGCTGAATCATGGCATCATTACCGCCATCGAATATCGCACATTCGCGCTCATAAACGGTCGTTGGGCGCATGACGCTTTGGAGCTGCACATGATGATTGATTTGTTTAATACCCGCATTTGGTAGCAAAATAAGCATCTGCTCTTTTTTACCGACGCTCTCTAATAAATGGCTCATCGCCTCAACTTGCGCATTATCACTGACACCCGCTTTCGCTGGTAAGGCAAATCTAGATAGCTCGATATGCTTGTCGTGGATAATTTTATTCAGCATGAGATATAGCTTAGCGAGCATTACCCCTGCTAATGCTACTTTGGCATGACTATTATCTGCCTTTAGCATCACATAAGCGCCGCTTTCATCAAAGCGTGGCTCATTAATCGCGCTCACCCCAAGCAATAATGGCTGCTTGAGTAATTCGGTCACCGCTTGATTTAATAACTGCGTACATAATGCCAAATAAGGCAGGCGCTGCGACGGCGCTAAGCGCTCGAGCATATTGAACTCATCATGAAAGACTATCTGGACGCTGACACTATCAAATGGACGGTTGGCAGACAGCCGAGCCATACCATTAGAGCCATTAGGCTTATGGCTGTCATGATTGTTAGCATTGCCAGCAGTCACTTGGTCTTGTAGATTGTCCGCGCCATCGTTACTCATAGCATGTGCAGTGGTGTCATGAGTCGCATCAAGCTCAAGATTTTGACCTTGCTGCCCTCTAACGTATTGATTGACCGCACTATGAATATCCAGCTTACGCGGTAGGTCTGATTTATCAACATTTGGATTGCGGCTGGTAGCCGCGACATTGGCGGCACTAGCGGATTCTGCTGACACATCTTCTTTTTCATCGCCACGCTCAAGGTTGCGCTCATAACCGCGCGCAAATTCGCGCTGATCGATCTGCCTGTACTGCTCGCGATGTAAATCTTGAATATCGCGGCTTAGCGCATTGATTTGCTCTTTGGTTGGGCGAGCAATATAACCATAAATCAGCCATAGCAATAAATGCAGCAGCATCGAGCCAATCACAAACGGCCACTGCATGGCGATAATCTCACCCTTGCTAATGTCTTTGAGGGTCAAGGCCACGCTACCGATGACTGCATCGCCTTTGGTGGCGATTTGGCTAATGGTATCGCCTTGCTGCATCGGTGCATTACCGACTGGCACCAAGACATCACCATTATTGTCTTTAATCAAAATGCGCGTGACGTCCTGCTCGCTGGTATAACGATTGGCTATGACGCTAAGGCTGACGCGGTCTTTATTTTCTAAAGATAAGCGCGCTTCATCGATGAGCTGAGCGACCATTTGCTCGCCCTTTTGGGCACGGCTATTGCTCAGCTGCTGATCGGTACTGATGACCAATAATAGGGTCTGCAAACAAAAACTAACCAGAAGAATAATGGCAAACAACCCTTGCCGCGGCGCTAAATACGTCATGATATGGTAAACTTTTTTGGATAAATGGAAGTAAAAAAAACGAGGCTAAGGCTCATTTTCTAGAAGTGTATGCCGCTCTTAATTTGTCTATTTATTTTTTGCTTAATTTACTAGCGCCGCCACTCAATCAATCAATAGTATTACAGTATTTAAACGCATAGCACTTAAACAAATAGCACCTAAACAGATGACACTGAAACCAATGCTATTGATAAGACCTTGCCATCGTACAGCAGTTTTGTTGTGCAATTATGTTTGGTTCATACATTTACCCACAAATCGAGCGCTTATTTTCTCTACTATATCATCATAGTAAGGGTTATGGCGTTAGCGAATCGCATAAATTTATTGTAAGAATTTTCTTCTATGCGGCGGCGCTTTTTAGGCCTGTTAATTGGGTATGCTAAGCGTTTTTATCAGACTGTGAGACTTTGTACCTCATCTATAGGCGCTGCCCAGTAAAGCTGCTATTATTCCCAATCTTATATCAGCATACAAGGGACAATTGAGCGATGCAAAAAAATACATCTTACTCGTTACCAAAAGACAGCAAAGCTTGGCAACAAGCGGTCGATTCTGTAGCCTCATTATTGCCTGAAGGCACAAATCTACATGATTTTGATGCGCTACAATCCTTGCCCGTGTTTGCCTTGATTGTGGTATTGCCGACGCATGTATCTTCGCTCGATATTCATCAATATGTGCAGTCTTGGGTCGATGAACAGCCAAACTGGCACTTGGTCACTGTCGCAGAAGACGCCGACGCCAATTTTGTCGATATTGAGATTGCTGATATAGATACCACGCAGCCATTTGCCAAGCGCTCGTTTATTGATGTGCAAGTGTTCCGCTATTTGCTAGTACCCGTCACCGATACTCTCATGCACCCTGCTAAAAAGACAGCAGCGGCGCACATTATCGATGACCAATTGACCACCCGTCTGCGCCACGAGTTAACCGAAGACTATAAAAACTCGCAAACTACCATAGGTAGCGAGCATTTAGATGTGGTCGACTGTCATATCTTGTCGGTCGGTCATATGCTACGTACCCATAAGCTGGCCTGTTTTGATATGGATTCGACCTTGATTGAACAAGAAGTCATCGTTGAGCTGGCAAAAACTGCAGGGATTGGCGAGCAAGTTGCAGCCATTACCGAAGCGGCGATGCGCGGTGAGATGGATTTTGATGAATCCTTTGCACAGCGCGTGGCGTTATTAAAAGGCATATCGACCGATGTGCTCGATGATATTTGTAGCCGTTTAACCTTATCAACAGGCGCGCTGACCACTATTAGCGCCCTTAAAGCTCTGGGTTATCATACCGTCTTGGTTTCAGGCGGCTTTACCTACTTTGCCCGTTATATCGCTGAGCAATTGGGTATCGATGAAGTCCACGCCAATGCGCTAGATATCGAAGATGGCGAAGTGACCGGTCATGTGCAACTGCCGATTATTAATGGCGCCAAAAAAGCGGCGATTGCTGAACATACCGCCGAGCGCTTGGGTATTGATATGTCACAAGTGGTTTGCGTCGGCGATGGTGCCAATGATTTACCGATGATGGCGCTAGCGGATTTGGGCGTGGCGTTTAATGCCAAACCCATCGTTCAAGCGCGTGCGGACGCTGCGGTCAATGTTACAGGGCTTGAAGGCGTGCTTTATGCGCTTGGCTATCCAGCCTTTGCCCGTACTAAATAACGCTTAACCATTCTAAAAAATTAGCTAGGTTAAGGATTTGTCTTTAGCCTAGCTTTTATGGTTGAAGCTTTTTTATATCTACATCTCTTTTACCCTATTCATCTTACTTTCATCTTGTTAAATAAAAAAGGACTGTCCATGACGGCATCACAATCACCGCGGCCAGATGCGCCGTCATCTTCCACTCCTCTAGATAATGAATATTCAGTTCAGGAAAGCACCCCTATTTATAATGACAGTCCAAAGCAGCTATTTGGCGTCTATGCCAAAGGCATTGCGATGGGTGCAGCAGACATTGTACCCGGTGTTTCTGGCGGTACGATTGCTCTAATTGCAGGGATTTACGAGCGCTTGATTAATGCTTTGAGTAGCGTCGGTCCTCATCTTTGGCAAATCTTTCGCCAACAAGGCGGGCTTAAAGGCTTGGTCGCCGTATGGAAGCAAGTCGATGCCACTTTTTTGGTGTGCTTGCTACTTGGTATCGCCACCAGTTTTGCTACGTTAGCTGGATTTATTAAGCATTTACTCGACCATCAGCCTTTACTGATTTGGTCGTTCTTTTTTGGTTTGGTGGTGGCAACAGTCTTTATCTTATTGACTGAGATTACCCGCTGGAATATAGGACGGGTGGTATTGTTTTTGCTAGGGGCTGGTAGCGCGGTTGTCATCAGTAGCTTGCCCTTATTGACCACCGCGCCAAGTTTGCCTTATTTGTTTCTTGCAGGTGCAATTGCCATTTGTGCGATGATATTACCCGGCATCTCAGGCTCCTTTATATTATTGTTGATGGGCGCTTATGACACCGTACTCGAAGCGGTGCATACGCTAAACTTTAGTATTATTTTTACCGTCATTGCCGGTATGGCAACAGGTTTACTGCTGTTTACCCGTATGCTCAAATGGTTGCTATCACGCTACTATCAAGCAACGCTTGCCTTGCTGACAGGCTTTATCGCCGGCTCGCTGGTGAAAGTTTGGCCATGGAAAACCGATGCGCTCGGTACATTAAATAGCGCTGCTATCAATAACGTCATGCCATGGCAATATCCTACGGGCGCGCATTGGCTGACGACTTTGGGCTTAATGCTGTTAGGCGCTGTTTTGGTCACCGCCTTATCATGGTGGGGGCGCCGCGGCGTTCGTCCTTAAAGCCAAATCTACGTTAAAAGTAAATTAAGTCCAAAAAAGCGCCTACGATTAAGGCGCTTTTTTGTTGCTATTGACGGTAATATTTGCGCGTAAGTTTCTTAAAACTGTTTAAAAAAATCAAACGTCAGCTGTTGTCGCAAAGTCGTCGCTAGCCTCTTTAGCTTTAGCTCGCAAACTTCCATAATGACCCTGTTGGAATTCACCTGATAAAGAGCGAGATGAACAATGTTATTAACCATATTTTCTACTTTTGCCAGTGAGACATGGGGCGCAGGTGCCATATTGGGTACTGGACTGCTAATGGGCTTGGTGCTTGCGCTGGCTTTATCAGCGCAGCGTTGGTTACTGTGGTATCTGTTTGGTGGCATGGCGTATTGGTTGGCGGTTGAAGCCATTTATAGCTTATTAAGTTATTGGTCGGTACTATCAGAATGGCACAATTATGTGGTCGCGATGGGTATTAGCTGGTTGCCTTTGATAGGTTGGGTACTCTATAGAGCTTTGCGTTACGAAGACGTCAGCCGCACTGTACATCAGCAGCGCGAGCTACAAGCCGCCCGCTATATTGAACACACGCCCGTTTATGATGATGACTATCAACCGCGCTTTCACTAATTCAGTCATTTACTAAGCTTGTCCCTATCATACGGCTGTCATCGAATGTTACAAGATACTTAAGGCACTCTACGTAAACCCTAAAGAATGGAAACTTATTATCTGTTCAATCGTTTATAATCTAATTATATATTTGTCATAAAAATTGTTATAAAGTACGCATTATTTTGCGTTTCATTTCTCATTCTTTAGGTTGTTTAGGAGTTCGATTATGTTTACTGTTCCTGTATTAGATATTAAGTCTGACCCATTAGATGTGTTATTAGCGGTGATTGGTTATCGTTTATCGATGCTCGCTGATAGCGAAGATGAAGACGTTAAAGCGCTGTTTGCTGATCGCAAAGTCACTATCGAGCTTGCCAGCACTGACGCTGATATTGCGCGTTACTATAGCTTTGATAATGGTCAATTTAGTCAACATAGCGGTCATGCCAAAGACGCTGATTTGACGATTAATTTTAAAGACTCGATGACTGGCGTTAAGCTATTGACCAAAGGCAGCCTGCCTGCTTTTATGACTGCCGTGCAAGAAGGCAATTTGAGCATCGAGGGCGACTATAGCCTAATGATGTGGTTCAATAAGCTTGCCAAACATATCGTGCCAGCGGTGCCAGAACAGTACAAACCTTATATTCAACAAGCCAAGCCTTACGCCTATAAAGCGCAGCAGTTTGCCAATCATTGGATCGGCGTTGCTAAGCATAAATTGGGTAAATAATAACTCAATCGAATAAATAATGTCACAAGTGAAAATAAGCAGATAGTAGCTGGCTAACGTCCATATAATCTAGCGTAAGGACAATTTAGCGTAAAAACAGTCTAGTGTAAAAATAACCTAGATACGTTTCACTACTTAGCACTATTCTGATTTTCTAAAAAGGTTGCGGTATACTATACGGCAACCTTTTTTTATTGCCTAGAGTTTATCGTTTTAACTTTAACAAAGGCATAAACCCAAGGTTACTCAATTCTTCTTAATTAAACTAATCGCTATTAATTTAACCAATACCTTTAAATACTGTTATAAAAGGATTTATCTCATGGCAGGATTGCTTAATATCTCAGAACCAAATGCCAATAACCATAGTCATAATAATACTGATTCAATACTTAATAATAAAAATGCGTCCCATGATTTTTTAGCAAGCTTAGCGACAGATGCGACTAAAAAGCGCGAGAAAAAATACAATCGTGAACAAATCGCTCAGTTGTTTGACTTACCGTTGATGGATTTGTTACTGCAAGCACAGACCATACACCGCCAACACTTTAGCGCCAATGAAGTACAAATCAGTACTTTGCTGTCTATCAAGACCGGTAACTGCCCTGAAGATTGCGGTTACTGCTCGCAGTCCGGTCACCACCGCGATACCACTAAGCTACAGGCGGAAAAACGTATCGAAGTCGATAAAGTCATTGCCGCTGCCAAACGCGCCAAAGCCACGGGCTCATCGCGTTTTTGTATGGGTGCAGCATGGAAGCATCCAAGTGCCAAAGACATGCCTTATGTGGTCGAACTGGTCAAAGAAGTCAAAGCATTGGGACTTGAAACCTGTATGACTCTTGGCATGCTAGATACAGACCAAGCGGCACAGTTGGCAGATGCAGGTTTAGATTATTACAATCATAATCTCGATACCTCGAGAAGTTACTACGAGCAAGTGGTCAGTACGCGCAGCTATGATGAGCGCTTAGATACCATTGCGAATGTACGCAATTCAGGTATCAATGTTTGTAGCGGCAATATCGTCGGCATGGGTGAAAGCCGTGATGATCGCATCGACTGGGTTCATGAGCTGCTGAAAATGCCCAAAGCACCCGAGTCTATTCCAGTCAATTTATTGGTGCCTATTCAAGGGACGCCCATCGGTGATAAAGTCTTAGCAGAAGGTCAGCTATCTGTCCTTGAATGGATACGGACGATTGCGGTGACGCGTATTTGCTGTCCAACCAGCTATGTACGCTTATCTGCTGGACGCGAAAGTTTATCTGATGCTGAGCAAGCACTGGCATTTATGGCAGGGGCAAATTCATTCTTTTATGGTGATAAGCTTTTGACCACCGGCAATGCCAGCCAATCAGGTGACGATAGGCTGATGCGCGAGCTTGGTTTGACTAAGCAATTTGCCGCACCACGAGCGCTAAAGCAAGTGCCTGTCATGGATGCCATGAGCGGTCATCAGTCGCAAGTTGTCTTAGCAGAGTAAATGCCATGCGTGCCGCTACCATTATCGCGTCATCTGCGCTAAGCTTGCCGACATTATTAATTAAGAAATTGCGCACGACATTGCGCACAAAATATTAAAACGTAAGAGAGAAAGTGATGGCAGACTATTTTAATTGGATTAAAGCGGCTCACATTATCTCTATGGTGTGCTGGTTTGCGGCGATATTTTATCTGCCGCGCCTATTCGTGTATCATGCGATGAGCGACGATAGCATCAGCCACAAGCGCTTTGCCATTATGGAGCGCAAGCTCTATCGCGGTATCATGACGCCATCGATGATAGCCACTTGGTTGTTTGGTTTATGGATGTTGGGAATGGGCTGGGATGTGTATAAGACTCAGGGCTGGCTACACGTAAAACTACTATTGGTGGTACTGCTATCAGGTTATCATGGCGCTTGCGGATTTTATCGCAAAAAGCTGATTGATAATCCGCATTATAAATCACATAAATTTTGGCGTTGGTTTAATGAAATTCCCGTATTTGCGTTAATTTTCATTGTCATTTTAGTGGTGGTAAAACCTTTTTAAAATAATGGAAAGTAAAGCTGACTTACCTTAAAAGTATTTTTATCTTGAGTCTGAAACTCAAAAAAAAGCGTCCGTTATGAACTGACCCCCAAATGTTGGACGGTTTATTACTTTAATAGGTAACGGACGCTTTTTCTAAGTCTTGTTATCTCAAATTAACGCTATTAAACATTTGGCCGCATGATTTGATAGACATTACTTAAGTCGTAAACACGATAGCGCGCAGGTTCACGGCGGTTTTCACCAGCATAGCTAAGTATCAATGCTTGCTTGGCACGCTCATCGACCCAGCCAACAAACAGTCCGCTATGCTCGACGCCATTGTAGCCGTGATTGATATAGTAGAGCCAATCACCGACTTCAATCTCACTGCTATTGGCATAAGGGCCTTGTCCGTAGGTGCCTTTATGGATGGTATTACGGCTCACCCCTGCTCGATTAAATACCGCATTGAGATAATCCCAGCAGCCACCTTTAATAATCGTCCGCTCATTGAGCGCCATCTTGCGCGCGGTGCTGATGACTTCCCGCGCCGCCCGACTACTTTGGGTTTCAGCATTACTGAGTAGCGGCAAATATTCGCTATCGACATTGTCATAACTGCCCGATAGAAATGCCGGCAGAACGGTTGGCGCTTGGCGTTGAACTGCCGGATAGCGGTAATTGCTTTGGGCGTTACCGATATAAGCATTTTGGTTAGAATACGAATTATTCGAGTAGCTGTTATTAGACGCGCGATTAGTAGAATAACTTGGTTGCGCGCTACTCGTATTTGCGCGATAGCTAGCAGCATTGCTAGCGCGTTGAATGGTAGATCGCGTCGTGATTTTGGCAGGAAGAACCGCTGAGTACGTTGGGGTATATCGGGCGCTATAATTAGGTTGAGCTGATTTTTGTGCAATCAGGGCGCTCATGCTATCGGCATTTGCTTGGCTGACCGGAAAAATTGTAGCAAAGGTAAATAATAATGCACTGCTCGACGTTGTGATTGACCAAAAGGACAAACGCGACATGACCAACTCCTTGGCGACATATTATTGATGACTTAGCTTGAGCTTTGACCATTCACAAAGTTTGGTCTTTATAAGCTGGCATCAATAAGCGTATTAACGGTAAATAAGATAAATTTTTCAATCCTACTTATAAACCATTTGTACAGGAATCTGCAAGTACTATTGCTTTGAGGTTAGCGATAAAAGGTATAATTTTAAGGATAAGTGGTAAAACGAGGCTTGGTTTTTATGAAAATATGGTTTTTAGAAAGACATCGGCTTTAGAAATATGAACGGAGATTCAGAAAGAATAATTAGCTATTATCAGATTGTAGACTATTTATAGAAAAACAGACCAAAGGATAAAAGCTAATCAATAATTTACTCATCGCTCATTTTTATATTGGCATGGCGTTTGCTCAAAGCCTGACCTTGTAGGATGGCTTTGGCAGCGGTTGCTTCTTGGATATTATCAAAGCCACTGATTAGATATTTACGTATGTCATCACAGTCGACAATTTGTAGCTGCTCGCCAATTAAGGTAATTTTGTCGCCAGCGCTCAGATGGATATGCGCGCGTTTACCTTGATGGTCATGTACCAACTCGCCATCGCGCACCCACAAGACGCCGCTACTAATAACGCCGCTCATGGTTTTTTTACGCTGCTGGCGCTGACGATTAAAAATAAAACTACCAATAATCAATAATGCCAAAGCGCCAATTGCTAGGCGCTCAGGTAGCAAGCTCATTGCCAAAGCGACCGCCACTGCCCCAACCAGTAAAGCAGAGCCGAACCAGAATAGCCCGTTATCAGCTGCGGGCGACTGACCTTGCAAGGTGATTTTGGCGCCGTCATCGGTCAGCTTTAGCATGCATGATTACCTGTTTAAGAGCAGTGGATAGTTAAAAATTGAAATAAGCAGTTATAAAGGATGGGTTGGAAACTTACCAACCCAATGCTGTTTTTTGCATATCGATCAGCTCAGCGATGCCTTTTTCAGCAAGGATTAGCATAGCGTCTGCTTGAGCGCGGGTAAAAGGTTTTTCTTCTGCCGTACCCTGTAGTTCGATAAACTCACCTTTTTGGGTCATCACCACGTTTAAATCGGTATCACAGCTGGCGTCTTCTTCGTAGTTTAAGTCCAAATACGCTTCGCCATCTTTCATACCAACCGATACCGCAGCGACCAAACCAATTAACGGATCAGCTTTTAGTTTTTTGGCTTTTTGTAGGCTCTCTAATGCATCGATAAGGGCAATCGCCGCGCCCGTCACACTGGCGGTACGCGTGCCGCCATCCGCTTGTAATACATCACAATCAAGATAGATGGTATTTTCGCCAAGTTTACCCAAATCAATCATCGCTCTTAAGCTACGACCGATCAAACGCTGGATTTCTTGCGTGCGACCTGACTGTTTGCCGCGAGCCGCTTCGCGCTGATTACGAGTATTGGTCGCACGCGGTAGCATGCCGTACTCGGCAGTAACCCAGCCTTTGCCTTTACCTTTGAGCCAGCGCGGTACGCCTGCCTCCACGCTCGCGGTACATAGTACTTTGGTATCGCCAAAGCTGACCAATACTGAACCTTCAGCATGCTTCGTATAATGGCGCTCAAAGCTGATTGAGCGAAGTTGGTTAAGCTCACGGTTATCAATACGCATAAAATTTCCTAGTACGATGTTATAAAATCAAAGTGATAAAGCGTTATAAAACAATAGGGTCGTCGCGACGTTAACAGCTATGTTAGCAAGCGAAAAGATGACGTTATCCTAACGTGGCAGCGGCGCAATAGCAAGAATCACCAAGCTATTACGCCGCTACTTTCGCAAGATTTAGTGCTAAAAGTTTGATGCCAAGAGTTTAGTGTTAAAGGACTGCTGCCAACCTTATTCTAACCCTTCCATCTTACGCAATTCTTTACGCAGGATTTTACCGACGTTTGATTTTGGTAATTCATCTACGAACTGAATATGACGCGGACGCTTGTAACCAGTTAATTGCTTTTTGCCAAAATCAATCAGCTCTT
This sequence comes from Psychrobacter sp. UBA6291, assembly GCF_002439405.1. Lineage (NCBI taxonomy): Bacteria > Pseudomonadati > Pseudomonadota > Gammaproteobacteria > Moraxellales > Moraxellaceae > Psychrobacter > Psychrobacter sp. UBA6291. Next base: position 54,374 of record NZ_DJUD01000034.1, read on the forward strand.
GCTCAGTTACCTCGCCTTTTTTGACCACGAACAGCTTAGGATCTTCGCCGCGCTCGTCATTAGGAATGCCGATAGCGCCGCATTCTACCACATTCGGATGCTCGCTCATGGCTTCTTCGATTTCATTTGGGTAGACGTTAAAGCCTGACACCAAAATCATATCTTTTTTGCGATCAACGATTTTGATAAAGCCTTTTTCGTCCATGATACCGATATCGCCCGTTTTCAAGAAACCTTTGGCAGTAAAGGTCTCAGCCGTTTCTTGTGGGCGGTTTTGATAACCAATCATCACCTGTGGCCCTTTGACACAGATTTCGCCGCGATCGCCGAGTGCAACTTCATTTTCATCATCGTCGATTAAAATAATGTCGGTGCTAGAAGCAGGAATACCAATTTTACCGGTAAATTCAGAGATGGTCATCGGGTTAAAGGCCACTACTGGTGAGGTTTCCGACAAACCGTACCCCTCAACGATGGGCAAGCCAGTGATTTTATGCCACTCTTTTGCCACGCTTGGCAAGACCGACATGCCACCGCCAATCGAGGCTTTTAGATTAGAGAAATCTAAACCGGCAAAACCTTCTTTATGGACCAAACCGTTAAATAGGGTATTTACCGCCGGAATAAATGCCGGTTTATACTTCGCCATCTCTTTAATCAATCCATCCAAATCACGCGGATTTGGAATCAGCAAGCCAGCATAACCTTGATACATGCCGTACATACCGCAAACCATAAATGAGAACACATGGTATAGCGGCAGCGCGGTCAAAATCACGTCATCGGCATCGACATCGTCGTCGAAGGCGCTATTCATTAAGACACTGATTTGGAGCATGTTGGCGACTAAGTTGCCGTGTGACAGCATCGCACCTTTGGCAACACCGGTGGTACCGCCGGTATATTGCAACAAGGCGACATCGCTTAAGTTTAAATCAGGACGCTTATATTTACTCGCTGAAACGGCATTTAACGCGTGTTTGAAGCTCGTGCTACCGGGCAAGCGGTAGGCCGGAATCATCTTTTTCACGTGGCGCGCAACAAGATTGACGACGGTGCCTTTGACCAAACCAAGCATATCGCCCAATTTACAGACGATGACGTGCTGCACTTGACCTTTGTCTTCGGCTTCTTGGTAAGTTTTGGCAAAGTTTTCAACGATAAATAACGCCTTAGCGCCGCTATCGTTTAGCTGATGCGATAGCTCACGGCTGGTATATAGCGGGTTGACGTTGACCAAAATCATGCCAGCGCGGATGATACCGAGCATCACAATAGGATACTGCAAGATATTCGGCATCATAACGGCAACTTTGTCACCTTTGACCAATCCTAATGACTGCAAATAACTGGCGATTTGGCGGCTGTATAAATCTAATTGCTTAAAGGTGATTGACGAACCCATGCAAATATAAGCAGGTTTTTGCCCATAACGGCTAAAATTACGTTCGAACACTTCCAGTAAAGACGTATTGTCTTCTGGCATATCGATGGTTGCATTGATGCCATAACGCTCATACGCGCCTAACCACGGACTGTCGCTGTCTATCGTCGGCATGGTAGGAAAGGTATTTTCAACCATTGATTGGTTATCTGCCGCAGCGTTATGGTTTTTGGCTTCTTTATTGGTACTGTCCGTCATAATCTTCCCTAAATATTACTGTTAGTAAGTTGCTATCAAAATTTATTAAATAGAATCACCGTGGTTTATTACAATCACTGAGTTATAAAAGCAAAAACTTGTGAATAAGAAGTCTTATGACATAAGAAACTGCTTATTCAAGAGAATTTGTCATACGCTAACTTTTAAGTTAAAAATCTCGAGACATATAGAGCCTGTCTAAGGGTATTTATGACGATAATATTCTACATTTATCGTCAAATACACCTATTAAATACAAAATCTATGGGCAAGAACTATAGCAGTTTTGCGCCCAGTTCTCTATGAATACTAGCAAACCCTTATAGAAAAACAAAAAAAATGATAAGGTCATTTGCATAAGACCTTATCATCTTTCACCATTCGCCTATCAAATATCAAGATGTTTTTATCAATGCTCAGTATTGATAAAGCGCTATAAAAAGCCCGCTAAATTTGGTATTGGGCTATTTATGATATAAGACGGTTTAAGCGTGTTTCTTTTCTTCTAAGGCGCGTAAGTCTTTATGTAAAATCTTACCGACGTTAGATTTTGGCAGCTCGTCGATAAATTCAACATAACGAGGACGCTTATAACCGGTGAGATTTTCTTTGGCATAAGCAAGCACTTCCTCTTCGGTCAGGCTATTATCACTACGCACAACAAAAATCTTCGGCACTTCGCCGCTTTTTTCATCGTCGATACCGATAACGCCGCATTCCAAAATCTTTGGATGACCAGACATCACATCTTCTACTTCGTTTGGATAAACGTTAAAGCCTGAGACCAAAATCATATTCTTTTTGCGATCGACAATTTTAAAGTAACCTTCTTCATCCATCACGCCGATATCGCCGGTACGGAAATAGCCATCCGCCGTCATGACCTCAGCCGTCGCGTCTTCGCGTTTCCAGTAGCCCTTCATAACCTGCGGACCACGAACACAGATTTCGCCGCGCTCACCAATTGGCAACTCATTACCTTCTTCGTCCAAAATGGCCATGTCAGTCGCTGGCATCGGTAGACCGATATTTCCTGAGAACTTGCCGGTACCTTGCGGATTTGCCGACGCGACAGGAGATGTCTCTGATAAACCATAACCTTGCACGATAATATTGCCGGTTATTTTTTCCCACTTAGTCGCCGTGTCTTTTAATACTGCCATACCGCCGCCCATCGACATCTCAAGCTTGCTATGGTCCAATGCTTGAAAGGCTTCGCTGTTGGCAAGCGCGTTAAATAGCGTGTTGACCGCTGGAAAAAACGCCGGTGGATAATCTTTATAAGCTTTGATCAAGCTTGCGCCATCACGTGGATTTGGTACCAATAAGCCGATACAACCACTGTATAAACCGTACATACCACAAACGGTAAATGAGAAAATATGATACAGCGGCAAAGCGGTCATAATAACCGGCTGCTCATTACGCTCTTGGAACTTATCAAACGCATCGCCAAGATAAGTATCACACTGAATAAGGTTAGCGACCAAGTTGCCGTGCGTCAGCATCGCGCCTTTGGCAACGCCTGTGGTTCCACCGGTATATTGTAGTACCGCCACGTCATCAAGACCGATATTGGTTGGGCGTTTATAGTTTTTGACAGACAATTTATTGAGCGCTTTTTTAAAGTTTACGCTACCGTTAACCTTATAATCAGGCACCAGTTTTTTGACATGGCGCACGACGGCATTCACGATAAAGCCTTTTAACGGGCTCATCAAATCGCCCATCGAGGTAATGACGACGTGATCAACCAAGTCTTTACCGATGTCTTGATAGGTTTTGGCAAAGTTTTCTAGGATAAATAGCACTTTGGTATCAGAGTCTTTTAACTGATGCTCAAGCTCTTTGGTGGTATAAAGTGGATTGACATTGACCAAGGTCATGCCAGCGCGTAGCACGCCTAATACGGCAACCGGTAGCTGCAAAATATTGGGCATCATAACCGCTACTTTATCGCCTTTTTGTAGGCCAAGCGACTGTAGATACGCGGCAATTTGTTTGCTATAACGGTCTAAATCTTCATAAGAAAGCTTCACATCCATGCACACAAAAGCGGTACGGCCTGCATGGGTAACGAAATTCTGCTCGAGGATATCGATCAAAGAAGTATTGGCGGGCGGCATATCAATGTCGTATTGGATGCCAAGTTTTTCGTAAGTTTTTACCCACGGTTTGTCATCGCGACGAATTACGTTACCTTGATTTTCCATAATCTTACTGCTCCTAATAATAGTGTGCTGGTATCAATCCATCCCTAATCGAGAAGGTTAAACATATCTAACATCGCCGTACAGCTAACCATTGATATAACGTAAGTAATGGTAGGCGGCTAACGATATGGAATATGGTGAAGGATCAACAATATAGCGGTAAATAGCCCTTTGTTGATTAACATACACACTTTATACAAACTACTCAATACAAAAGATTGAAACTTGAGTTCTTAAACTTACTTGACGATACCTATCTTCATTAATATCAGTGACTTAAATACTAAAACTGGCTATAATTACGACTATTTATATAATAAACTTTTATTTGTTATTAAAAAATTTATCAGTTTTTTCACTATTTTCCACCATTTCTAAAATTATAAAACCGGCACATTTTTACTTTTGCTCAATACTTCATTCTCAATATTTGATATTAAAGCTGTTATATCAAGCGCGTCACGACCTGTCGTCTATTCTGACTTATCCCTTTTTAATTTTGCCAATATCCTTTACGATAGCACTATCTTATTTTTCCCTATTTTATCGATATAGTCAGTCCTAAATAAACTTAGTACAAGTATTATAACGCGCTACTGGTATTCATTTTCCTTGCTTGCTGTGCCTACGCAGACAGAGGCTGCGCAAAATTAATACCAGTAGCTCTGTGATTATTTTATAGTGGACTGCCTATATAAACTGATTAAAAACCTCTTTTAAGAATCAAAAGCGAACCCTATTTTATGTCCGATGTTATTGATACCATTGACCCTATTATTCCTAATGAACCGATGGATACCCGCTCCGTGGCAGAATTCACCGAGCAAGCTTATCTTAACTATGCCATGTACGTCATCATGGATCGCGCGTTGCCCAATATCGCCGACGGTCTAAAGCCCGTCCAGCGCCGTATCGTTTATGCGATGAGTGAGCTTGGGCTAAAATCGTCTGCCAAAGCCAAAAAATCAGCGCGTACGGTCGGTGACGTGCTGGGTAAATATCATCCGCATGGCGATATTGCCTGTTATGAAGCGATGGTGCTGATGGCGCAGCCGTTTAGTTATCGCTATCCGCTGATTACTGGTCAAGGTAACTGGGGCAGTCCTGATGATCCCAAATCCTTTGCTGCCATGCGTTATACCGAAGCCAAAATGTCTGCTTATGCCAATACCTTGCTTGCCGAGCTCGGCCAAGGCACGGTCGATTGGCAAGATAACTTTGATGGCACCATGCAAGAGCCGGTCACCCTGCCCGCGCGCTTGCCCAATATTTTATTGAATGGTACTACGGGTATCGCCGTCGGTATGGCAACCGATATCCCGCCGCATAACCTCAATGAAGTAGTACGGGCGGCAATTCGCTTGCTTAAAAACCCTGAGCTATCGGTCAAGCAATTGACCCAGTCGATACCCGCACCGGATTTGCCAACGCCTGCTGAAATCATCACCAGTAAAAAAGACTTACAGGCGATGTATGAAAGCGGACGCGGCAGTTATAAAATGCGCGCCACTTTTCATATTGACCCAAAAGAGAAGAATTTAGTCATCATCGACGCGCTTCCTTATCAAGTGTCAGGCAATAAAATTCAAGAGCAAATCGCTAAACTCATGATGGATAAAAAGCTGCCATGGGTAACGGATATCCATGACGAATCAGACCACGAAAACGCTTGCCGTATCGTACTTGAACTACGTTCATCGCGCGTCGATGTCGAGCGCGTCATGAGTCATTTATTTGCCAGTACTGACCTTGAGAGTAATTACCGCGTCAACATGAATATGATTGGCTTAAATGGTAAGCCGCAGGTCAAAAACCTCAAAGAAATCCTTGAAGAATGGCTTGTCTGTCGCCGCTCCGTGGTCACGCGCCGTCTGCAATATCGCCTCGACAAAATTGATAAACGCTTACATATCCTCGCAGGCTTGCTGATTGCTTATCTGAATATCGATGAAGTCATTCGTATTATTCGTGAAGAAGACGACCCAAAATTATCATTGATGCAAGGCTATGATCTGACTGAAATCCAAGCCAATGCTATCTTGGATATTCGACTGCGCCAGCTGGCAAGACTAGAAGAGATTGAGCTGCGCCGCGAGCAAGATGAACTGGCTGCCGAACGTGCCATCATTCAAGAATACTTGAACAATCCAGACAGCCTGACCAATCTGATGATTGACGAGCTTAGCGCCGACATGAAGGAACACGGCAACGAGCGCGTATCGCAATTGGCAGAACGTGAAGAAGCGCAAGCGTTAAAAGAGTCTGACCTCGTACCAAGCGAGCCTGTCACTGCCATCCTATCGAAAGCGGGCTGGATTCGCGCTGCCAAAGGTCACGACGTCGATGCTGCCGGCATGACTTACCGCTCAGGTGATAGCTATCAAGCGCATGTACGTGCTAAATCCAATGAAAGAATTTACGTACTCGACAGCACTGGACGCAGCTACAGTATCGACGCCCATAGCCTCGCCTCTGCTCGTGGTCAAGGCGATCCGCTGACCAGCGTACTCAAACCGCCAGCAGGCGCCAGCTTTGAGCAGTTATTAACGGGCGATAATAACCAACGTATCATCCTCGCAAGTTCAGCAGGTTACGGTTTTATCAACACCGTTGGCAATCTCGATAGCAATCAAAAAGCGGGTAAAAACATCATCAACCTAGCAACTGATAGCCGCTTGCTACCTGTTGCGCGGATCGATGCTAATGCAGAAGCTAATGGCGATAATAGTGAAGCGGTAACAGCCACACCTGACCATCTTGCTGTCGTGACCAATGCGGGCTATCTATTGATATTTGCTCTTGATGATTTGCCTGAACAGGCACGTGGTAAGGGTAATAAGCTAATCAAATTAAAAGACGGTGAAGAAGTACTTGCCATCACGCCACTCAGTCAGCAAGACAGCCTAGTCATCACCGCTGGCAAACGCCACGTGACGCTAAAGCCTAATGATTTGGCCAATTATACGGGCACTCGTGGTAATCGCGGCGGTCAGTTGCCAAGAGGCTTTCAGAATGTGACGAGTGTTGAGGTTGGGTTATGAAAAAATTTGCTGTATTAATTGATGCTGATAATTCATCACACCGCAGTATAGAGCCTATTCTAGAAGAGATTGCAAAATATGGTATTGCTAGTGTCAAACGCATTTATGGTGATTGGAGTGTAGAAGCGCTTCAATCATGGCGAGATAAACTATTGCCGAATGCTATTACACCTGTACAGCAATTTGCTTATGTAACTCAAAAAGATGCTACAGATATGAAATTAGTTATTGACGCTATGGATATACTATATGCAGGAGACGTCGATGGTTTTTGTATTGTCTCTAGTGATAGTGATTTCACGCCACTAGCATCTCGCATTCGTGAAAGCGGATTACTTGTTTATGGGTTTGGGAAAAAAAGTACGGTTAAATCATTTGTAAATGCCTGTGATAAGTTTATTTATGTAGAAAACTTATTACCTGAGCCTGAAAATAAGGCTTCCATAACAATAGTTAGGGTTGATAAAAAAGCAATAATCTCACAATCAGCGTCAATCGATGATAGAAATGCTGAAATTGATATCTCTACTCTAAATTTGATTTATAAAGCTATCAAAGATAACTCTGACGATGAAGGTTGGGCTAGCTTAGCAGTAATAGGTAACTATATTAATAATGTTAAACCAGATTTTGATACACGTACTTATGGACGTGCAAAGCTATCAGGGTTATTAAAAAAGCTAGTGAAGTTCGAATGCAAGATTGAAGACAGTCATATGCTAGTTAGAAAATTCAACTTTCCTGCTTTTATTGATATCGTTCGCACAACTATTATTAAATTAGCTAATGAGAATGAGGTTAGTGAAGATTGGGTTGGTTTATCTAATGTTATTGAGCAATTAAAGTGCCAAACCCTTAACAATCCAGTCTTAGACCATCTTACAGAACACGAAATTGAGCAAAAGATTTTAGCCATTGACCCAAAGTATGTTAATTTTAGCACTGATAAAAGTCTTATTAGGGTTAACGCTTAATATATAAATATGGGTTGAAGAAAATTAAGACTAAAGTTTGAGTAGGGTGCGTTCCACGCACCGATAAGATTAATAAAGTATGGAAATAGTGCGCTGGGCGCACCCTACATTTAAAATTATTCAGCAAATCTCAACGACTTTTTATACTTGCTTTGAATACCTATACAGTCGGTTTTTAAATATAAAGGATACTCATGTTTATTGTAGATAAGGCGGCGCCAGCCAGTATCAATCATACATTGCCTGTACCGAAAGTGATATTTTTTGACATTGATGACACGCTCAGCCGTAATGGCATCATCGCTACGCACAACCAAGCGACGCTTGAGGCGCTGGCCAAAACTGATATTAAACTGGTGATTTCGACCGGACGCTCTAAAGCGATATTGCCAGCGGATATTTTAGCCTTGCTCGAAGCGGATGTCTTAGATGCCATTATTTGTATGAATGGACAATATAGTTTTGATAATAAAGGCTTGATTAGCCATTATCCATTGTCTGCTGAGCAAGCGGACAAAATCGTGCAGTTATGCCAAACCAGTCAGCTGATTCATAAGTTTGACTCGGCGACGCACATTGCTTGGTCAGACGAAAATGAGCGTTTGCGTGATTTTAATGCCAAAACGCCCAACTCTATCGTGGATCCACTCTATTATCAATCAAACCCTGTTTATCAATGCTCAGTGTTTTTTAACAATCAATTCGATAAAATGCAAGATATCGACTTTGCACAGGACGATTTAAAACTGGTACATTGGCATCATATTGGCGCAGATATTTTGCCCGCCAATGCTTCTAAAGCGCGTGGTATCAAAGACGTCTGTCGCTATTATGGCGTAGATGCAAGCGAATGCATGGCGTTTGGCGATGGCATGAATGACTTAGAGATGTTTGATTTGGTCGGCTATGCAGTAGCGATGGGCGATGCCCAGCCTGCGTTGATTGAGCGCGCAGATTTTGTCACCGGTACGATTGAAGAGCGCGGCATCCAGTCGGTACTCGAGCAATTTCATATAGCGTCTTGATAAATAGTATATAAAAACCGCTATTTATTTAAGGCGTATCCTCCTTTTTAAAAGAAGAGCACGTCCTAGCAAAGTTTAACGACGCTATTTAACGACGCTTAGCCATTAAACCATAAAACCAGCTACCGACTTTATAAAATCCGACGATGATTAAAATAATTACCAACGCTGCGAGCACATAAGCCAGCCAATTTGGCACGTGGCTTAACCAGCCAATGGTAAATGCTAAACCCAGATAGGTTTCAACTGGCCAATTTAGAATTGGGGTTGGCGAGCCCGAATTAAATACCATCATAAAACCTATGATGCCAATCAAAGCCATCACTATCCCAGCGCGTACACGATTATTCATTGTCTTCCTCTTCTAATTCACTCAAATTGGGTAAAATTGTCTTATTTTTATTGTTTAAAGTCTTATACGGCAACTATAGTGGCATAAAACGCGCCTATCATGTCGCCTTTTCGACTACGATGCTATGGTAAATCTGTTTATTCTATAAAAGGCTATTGTTAAATCAAGCATGATAAAAATCGGCATTTGTCATCATTTATGATCATTTGGCATATTATTTTTAATCGCCTGAGCTGTAACGATACTAGTAAAACGCTAAGTACGATTGCCCTTTAAATTATGCTCAATCATAGCCATAATGGTTTGCATAGCTGTAAATTTAGCATCGTGCCTGTTTTACGGGTTTTCTTGCTTTGCACCATTCTTATTTTAGGAGAGATATTTTGACTCATTTATCATCGTCGCGTGCTGCCGCTCGTAGCGCTCACATGCTTCCAAAAGCCTTATTAGCCGTGGCAGTTGGGCTCGTACTTGTGAGCTGTAGTAAATCAGATAATGCCGCTACCGATGGCGCTGCGCCCAGTGCAGAAACGTTAAACCTGTATAACTGGTCGGAATATATGCCGCAAGAAATCCTCGATGGTTTTACCAAAGAGACCGGCATTCGGGTCAATTACACCACTTTTGACTCGAACGAAGCGATGTACGCTAAGCTTAAATTGCTTGATGATTCCAGCCAATACGATTTAGCGATTCCATCGACGTATTATGTGGAAAAAATGGCCAAAGAAGGACTGCTACAAGAGCTTGATAAATCCAAATTAAGCAACTTTAAAAATCTTGATACCTCCTTTACCAATACCAAGGTTGACCCAGAAAATAAATACTCGATTCCTTATATGTGGGGCAGCACCGGCCTTGCCATCAATGGCGAAGCGGTCGATCCTGCCACCGTAAATAGCTGGAATGACTTATGGCGTCCTGAGTATAAAGGTCAAGTGATGCTAATGAATGACATGCGCGAAGTGTTTGGCATGGCGCTATTGACCCTTGGCTATTCAGGTAATAGTAAAAATCCTGAGGAAATCAAAGCCGCTTACGAGAAGCTAACGACCTTGATGCCAAATGTAAAAACCTTCAACTCGGACGCCTCGCGCATGCCCTATATGGAAGGCGAAACCACGGTTGGTATGAGCTGGAATGGTGAAGCCATCATCGCCAATAACGAAGGCTTGACTAGCTTGGTGTATAAATATCCAACTGAAGGGGCTATTCTTTGGATGGACAGCTTTGTCATTCCTAAAAATGCCAAACAGGTGGATGCGGCGCACAAATTTATTGATTATTTACTGCGTCCTGAGAACTCTAAAATCGTCAGTGAAGAGATTGGTTACGCCTCGCCGAATATGGCCGCGCGTGAGCTGATGCCAGAAGAGGTGCGCAACAATCCAACCATTTATCCAAGCAAAGAAGTATTGGCAAAAGCGGAGTTTCAAGAAGATGTCGGTGATGAAGCGTTGCAAGTTTATCAGCAGTATTGGAATAAGCTTAAAACAGGGCGTTAATTCTGTAAGTTAATACACATTTATTAATTGCTGTTTTAGATGCCTATTATCTATCCAAAAAACGCTGCCTTTATTAAGTCAGCGTTTTTTATTTGTCTTTTATTTGGTTGCTATTTTTTATTTGGCTTTTATTTATAAGTGCAAATCGGTTTCGCTGCCTTTATGCTCGATACGGCGCTGCTCGCGGCGCTGATAGCGCAACCCAGAGGCAGCAAACCATTGCGGCTTGGTGGTTTGCAATAATTCACTAAGGCGCTGTAACTGTACTTGCAGCGTTTGGGTGAGCCAAAAATAGCCTTGCCACTCAAAGCCTAAGTTTTCCACACTTGGATATTCTGATACCGCAATGCGCGTAATCGGGCGAAACACTTCATCATTTGGACTGCGTAATACCGCCGCCATATGCTGCATCGCTTGGGTCAGTTCGTGCTGATAATGAATCAGTAAAATATGGTTTTCATCGTCAATTTCGATATTTGCCAAGCGCGGCGCCGCACTTAATAATAAATCAATCGTACCAATAATATTGCGATGGGTACGCTGAATGGTCTCTAGCGTTTCTTTATCAATGCCAGATTCGCTCGCTGTGGCGGCGATATGCGGGCGTACGGCAAGCAGGCGCTTATTGATTTTCTGTAGGGCTTTGACCAAAGATTTATTAACGGGTGTATCTGGTACAGCCGGATTTTTTGGGTAAATAATACTGGCTGAACTGGTCGCCTTACTATATTTAAAGGGTTTTGGTACTAAAATCTCGGCATCAATATGATTGCCTACCCCAGCGTATAAATTACCACAGGTTTCAAGGTTGCTGGCCAATAAAAACCGCCACATTAGCGTTGATTTCAGCGGTAAAATCAAGGTCGCAGCGACCGCAACCCCTGCGCCAAGTAAAATATTAATGGCGCGATACAGACCGTCTTGGGTGATATTGCTATGGTCGGGGCTTGAGACAATCATCAGCATGGTAATTCCCGTTAGCAGCCCGATATAACCCAACTGCTTAACCGCCACGTAGCCAATGATGCCGCTGATAATACCAATCAGCCCATAGTATAACCATAGCCAGCCGCCGGTATCTTGAATTAACCATAAAAAGCTCAGCCCGACCACCACACCTAATAAAGTGCCGAGTATCCGCTCTTTGGCCTTGGTATAAATCGCTCCTTGATATTGCAACAAACCCAATATCACGAACACAGTAATGGTCGTCCACTCGCCATGTGGCAAGTGGGTAAACTCATTTAACAACAGGGCAATAAGCACGGCCACGCCCAAACGTATGGCATGCAAAACATCGGCATGCTGATAGCGGGCGTAAGGCTCTACAAACGGCGCGGTAAATCGTTGCCAAAAAGTCGGTTTCACGCAGGGCGTCTCTTATAATGGATAAATAAAAAGTAGCTTAAATGATAACTGCTAGCTTAACCATTCATAAAGCAATTATCAAAAAAATAACGCCTTTTATCCCGTAAAGATAAAAGACGTCAACGTTATAGTTATAAACATGCAAGGGCGTGTCCTCATTTTAAAAATGATGAAAAAGCATATTTGGATTTGGCTATTGATAACTACCAATAGCCAAATACTAGACTTCTAAAAGCTAGACTTCTAAGAAATCTAAAATACCTTCTGCCGCTTCACGACCTTCCCAAATCGCCGTCACCACCAAATCAGAGCCGCGCACCATATCGCCACCGGCAAATATTTTTGGGTTGCTGGTTTGGAATTTAAAGGTTTGTTTTTCGGTGGCGACCACTCGACCCGAGCCGTCCATTGTCACTTGCTGACTGGCAAACCAATCGGCCGGGCTAGGACGGAAACCAAAAGCCAGAATAACCGCATCACACGGGATGATTTCTTCTGAATTGGGAATAGGCTCAGGGTGGCGGCGACCATGACTGTCAGGCGCGCCCAGATGCGTGGTAATCACCTTAACCGCGTTTACCTTGCCATTTAAGCCAATGATTTCGGTCGGTTGACGATTGAATAAAAACTCAACGCCTTCTTCGCGCGCATTGACCACCTCACGGCGAGAGCCGGGCATATTTTCTTCGTCACGGCGATAAGCGCAAACCACTTGCTGCGCGCCTTGACGCACACTGCTACGGTTACAGTCCATCGCGGTATCACCGCCGCCTAGCACCACCACTTTTTTGCCTTTTAAATCGATATAGTCTGCTGAATTTTTTTCCCAGTCATTGCAGCGATTGACGTTAGCTATCAGATAATCTAGCGCATCGTAGACGCCTTCTAGCTCTTCGCCTGCAAAGCCGCCGCGCATATAAGTATAAGTGCCCATGCCCATAAATACCGCATCGTACTCGCTTAACAACTCATCAATACTGACGTCGCTGCCGATTTCGGTCTCTAAACGGAACTCCATGCCCATACCTTCGAAAATGACACGGCGATTGCGCATGACATCTTTTTCCATTTTGAACTCTGGAATACCAAAGGTTAATAAACCGCCAATCTCAGGACGCTTATCAAAGATAACAGGTTTGACCCCGTTTCTGACTAAGATATCGGCGCAGCCCAGTCCTGCAGGCCCTGCGCCAATAATAGCGACTTTTTTATCCGTCCAAACCACCTCGGACATATCAGGACGCCAGCCAAGGGCAAAAGCGGTGTCGTTGATATACTTCTCAACATTGCCAATGGTGACCGCGCCAAAGCCATCGTTTAGCGTACAAGCGCCTTCACACAAGCGGTCTTGCGGGCAGACACGGCCACAAACTTCAGGCAAAGTATTGGTTTGATGACACAATTCTGCTGCCTGAAATATTTGTCCCTCGCTTGCTAATTTAAGCCAGTTGGGAATGTAATTATGTACCGGACATTTCCACTCGCAGTATGGATTGCCGCACTCAAGACAGCGGTGCGATTGCTGCGCTACTGATTCGCTATCGAACGGCTGATATATTTCTACAAACTCTGTTGAGCGCGTAACGATGTCTTTTTTAATCGGCTCAAGGCGCGGTACATCTAAAAACTGAAAACTATTTTCTAAGCGTTTTGCCATGGTATTGTCTCTTTTATAGTGGGTAACGACAGCCAATATCTGTAGCTTAAATGAGGCAAATTTACGGATAAAGGTTGTCATTTACCTGCTTAAAACCTATGAATTAAACTGCTTGTAAACCTATTATTGACCAAGCCAATTTATTGTGGGTCAGCCGTCGTGGTTTTAAGCAGGGTCGCAACGTTTGCCGCTTTGGGTTTTACCAAATAGAACTTACGCGCGTAATGCTCAAAATCCGCTAAGATGGTTTGCCCCCACGCACTGCCCGTTTTATCTACATGGGTTTCAATCACTTGTTGCAAGTAAATACGATGACCTTCCATTTGCTCGCTTGAGATACGGTTTAAATCAATCAGTTCATGATTACAGCGGTCAAAAAAGTCACCATCCATATCTAGGACATAAGCAAAGCCGCCGGTCATGCCTGCGCCGAAATTCAGCCCCGTACGCCCAAGAACGGTAATGATGCCGCCGGTCATATACTCACAGCAATGGTCGCCCGTGCCTTCGATAACCGCATGAGCACCCGAATTACGGACGCCGAAACGCTCGCCTGCTGTACCCGCCGCATACAACTTGCCACCAGTTGCGCCATACAGACAAGTGTTGCCGATGATGGCGGTTTCATGCGTGGTGAAACTTGAATCTTGCGGTGGATAAATGACAATCTCACCGCCCGCCATGCCTTTACCAACATAGTCATTGGCATCGCCTTCTAGCTCAATATGCAAACCGCCTGCATTCCAGACCCCCAAACTCTGACCTGCGGTACCGTTTAGGTGCAGTTTAATGGGCCTATCACTCATACCAAGGTTGCCCCAGACCTGCGCAATCTCGCCAGAGATACGCGCGCCGATAGAGCGATCACAGTTGCCGACGGCATAGCTGAAATCGCCGCCGTTCCCTTGACGGATACTCAGCAGCATATCGTTAATCATTTGCTCAGCAAGCAAGCCTTTATCAAACGGCTCATTGCGCGCCACCTGACAAGTTTGCGCTTTGCCACTACTCGCTGGATGACTAAACAATAACGGCGTTAAATCCAAATGACGCTGCTTATCGGTATTGCCTTCTAATACGTCAAGCAAATCAGTGCGTCCGACCAGCTCTTCCATACTGCGTACACCGAGAGCGGCAAGCCATTCACGCGTTTCGGTTGCGACAAATTTAAAGAAGTTAATCAGCATTTCCGCTTCACCGATGAAATGCTCATCACGTAGCTGGGCTTTTTGGGTGGCAACGCCGGTTGGACAGTTATTAAGATGGCAAATCCGCAAGTATTTACAGCCAACAGCAATCATCGGCGTGGTGCCAAAGCCAAAGCTTTCAGCACCCAGAATTGCTGCTTTGACCACATCAAGACCCGTTTTTAGACCGCCATCGGTTTGAATACGAACTTTATCACGCAAGCCGTTGACCCGAAGCGATTGATGGGTTTCAGCAAGCCCCAGCTCCCACGGCGAGCCAGCATGATGGATAGATGACAGTGGCGATGCTGCCGTGCCACCATCATAGCCTGAGATGGTAATTAGGTCAGCGTAGGCTTTTGCCACGCCCGTTGCAATGGTGCCAACACCCGGACGTGAGACCAGCTTCACCGATACTAACGCATCTGGATTGACTTGTTTTAAATCAAAAATTAGCTGTGCCAAATCTTCGATAGAATAAATATCATGATGCGGCGGCGGCGATATAAGCGTCACCCCCGGTACCGAATAACGCAGGCGAGCGATGAGCGCATTAACCTTACCGCCCGGCAGCTGACCGCCCTCACCCGGTTTCGCCCCTTGAGCAACTTTAATTTGCAGCACTTCTGCCGAACGCAGATACGCCGGTGTGACCCCAAAGCGACCTGAGGCAATTTGCTTAATTTTTGAGTTACGTAGAGTGCCATAACGCACAGGATCTTCGCCGCCTTCACCAGAGTTTGAGCGACCACCGATGGTATTCATCGCTATGGCAATCGCTTCATGGGCTTCGGGTGACAATGCCCCTAAAGACATGCCAGCAGAATCAAAGCGCGATAAAATTGCTGAGATGTCTTCGACGTCATTTACGTCAATTGAGTTATCGGTTTTTAATTGCAACAAATCGCGCAAGGTTGCTACGGGACGGCTATTAACCAAATCGGCATAGTTACGATAATTGATATAATCACCGGTACGTACGGCGGTATGTAGGCTATTAATCACGTCAGGATTAAAGGCATGGTATTCTTTATTAAAGACAAATTTTAGCAAGCCACCTTGATCGAGGGGCGCACGACGTTTAAAGGCATTGGCAGCCAATTGTGCTTGGTCAGCAGCTAAATCGGCAAAGGTTGCGCCCTTAATACGGCTTTGCACCCCTTTAAAGCATAAGCTCACCACTTCTTCAGAAAGCCCAACCGCTTCAAATAATTGCGCGCCGCGATAAGAGACAATGGTTGAGATACCCATTTTTGATAAGATTTTTAGCAACCCTTTATCCAAGCCTTTACGGAAATTTACCCGCGCTTGAATCGGATCGCCGAGCAGCTCACCAGTCGCCACCAAATCATCGATGACGTCATAGGCCAGATATGGATACACACAAGTCGCGCCAAAGCCGATTAGTACCGCCACTTGATGTGAATCGCGTGCCAGACCAGTCTCGATAATTAAATTGGCATCGGTACGAATACCTTGGGCAATCAGATAATGATGCACCGCACCAGTGACCATAATGGCGTTGGCCGGTAGTTTGTCGGCGGCGATATTCTTATCAGACAACACAATCAAAGTAAAACCCGCACGAATGCTGCTTGCCACTTGCTCACAAATGGCTTTGATGGCGGCTGCTAGCTCAAGATTGGCGTCATAGTTTAAGTCGATACGCGTCATTTGAAACGCTGGATCTGCCAAGGTTTCGAGCTGCTGCATTTTGCTTGCTGATAAAACCGGCGACGATAAGATAATACGATGCGCGTCGCGCGCTGACGGCGCAAACACGTTAGTCTCAGCACCAAGACACGTCTGTAGCGACATCACGATGGACTCACGCAACGGGTCTATCGGTGGATTGGTCACCTGCGCAAACTGCTGGCGGAAAAAGTCACCGACATGACGTATTTGCTGCGATAGCACCGCCATCGGCGTATCATCGCCCATCGAGCCGACGGGTTCTTGACCATTTTCGGCATTAGGACGAATGATTTCAGTGCGCTCTTCATTGGTGATGTGATACATTTTTTGCAAAGCTTTTAGCGGCTCACCGCGGCAGGCTTGGGCGGCAAGCATTTCTTCTAAGCGCTCATCATCACGAATACGCGTCGCTTCTTCGCGCAGCCATTTACGATACGGATGTGCTTTTTTCAGTAACGTCGCAATCGCTTTGGTATCCATAATTTGACCAGTCATGGTATCGATAACTAACATCTGACCGGGCCCAACGCGCCCTTTAGCAAGCACATCTTTTGGCGCATAATCCCAAACGCCGACTTCTGAGGCCACCGTGATATAGCCGTTCTTGGTGGTCACCCAACGCGACGGCCGCAGACCATTACGGTCAAGCATACAGACCGCATAGCGACCGTCTTGAATGACTAGCCCTGCTGGGCCGTCCCACGCCTCCATATGCTGCGAGTAAAACTCATAAAACGCGCGCAAGTCCATATCCATGCTATCGACATTTTGCCAAGCGGGTGGTACTAGAATCGACATCGAGTGGAATAAACTCATACCGCCCGACATCAGGACTTCGAGCATATTATCTAAGCTCGATGAATCCGAACCCGTGCTATTAACCAATGGCGTTAGTTCGCTTAAATTGGGCAATTTATCAGATTTTAATTTTGGCGTGCGCGCTTCAGACCAGCTACGGTTGCCGGTGATGGTATTAAGCTCACCATTGTGCGCCAGATAGCGAAAAGGCTGTGCTAGGGGCCAACGCGGCAAGGTATTGGTTGAAAAACGCTGATGGAAGACCACGATATGCGAGGCCAAACGCGTATCTTGTAAGTCTAAAAAGAACACTGGCAGGTCTGATGGCATGACCAAACCTTTATAGATAATGGTCTGACAGTTTAATGAACAAACATAAAATAACTCGTCATCATGCAGACGCTGTTCGGCTTTTTTACGGGCGACAAATAATTTGCGGTTAAAGTCATCGGCCGCTATCTCGTCTGGTGCATTGACAAATATCTGCTGAAAACCAGGTAGTGTCTGACGCCCAATCTCACCAACGATACTTAAATCAAGCGGCACATCGCGCCAGCCCGCCACTGCTAACCCTTGGGCGGCAATCTCTTCATTAAGCACCTGCTGACTATACTGCGCTTTTGTCTCATCCAAACTGACAAACACCATGCCAACGGCAAAATCGGCTGTCAAGGTAAAGCCTTGCTCAGCGGCGATATCGCTAAAAAATACCGTCGGCGTTGCCAGCAATAAACCGCAGCCATCGCCAGTCTTACCATCAGCGGCAACGCCGCCGCGATGGGTCATACAGCTTAGACTATGAATGGCTGTTTTTACCAAATCGTGACTGGCTTGGCCCTCGATATGAGCTATCAAACCAAAGCCGCAGTTATCAGAGAAGTCATCTGGGGTCGCCAAATGCGTAGAGGAGGAAATCATTGACATAGCTTGTCCTTTTGAGTGAGCGGACGGCCTATACTTTCAATATGAAGTAGCAACCAAACTCCGCGGGCAGAACGGGCTAAATATATTCACATAATCGGATTAATAAAGCGCAAGCGGAGAAAATAGTGCAAGCGTTTTGAGGGTGATAAAAATACTTATCACGACTCTCTTTATTTTATAACCATCACAGCGATTGATTTAACGTTACCGCTAAGACATCTATACCTAAATTCTTATCGGACTCTACTTACTTTTATGTCTGTTTTAACGGTTAAAAACTCAATATGAGCGGCGTAAACGTTAATAAAAACGGTGACGCCTTAACCCCTCCAATGGACAATAAGCAAAGCAGCTGATAAGAAAGTTATGGATAAATTGGCGATGGATAGGTTAAACCGCCGTCAAATATGAATATCAGACGCTCTACATTCAAGCGCCTTAACAATCCCAATCGGGATAAAATGAGGAGTTGCGCCACTTGCGATAAGCTTAAATAGGTAGCAAGTAGCAGCGCTTGAAACGACCATATCGAGGTATGAAATAACAGTTTACGATAACTATACAGAACGTCGCCCTCAGTTATCTTAGTGAATGATGACTAAAAAATCTAGTCTTTTCTGTCAACTCATACTCTAGATTTTGTAAAAAAAATATATTATCAATGACACATTAATGACTAACTATTGAGAATAATTACTTATTCAAAGCCGCTTTTATAAGCCTAGATTCAAATAAGAAG